>CAXNHR010000001.1:0-69792 GCA_964202135.1 Luteolibacter sp.
CATGGGACAGCATCGCCGCGTAAACACCGGGATATATCAACTGCTCGCAAAAAAGTCGCAATCGCCATTCTCCCGAAACGACCTCAGGGCCTCGCAAAATCAAGGCTCAGGGCGCGCCGCGCCCAGTCTGTGGGACGGCAGTGAAAACGGTTGATGAAAATCATCCGCAAATATCCTTCGCCCTGGAGCGGCTCAACACCGCGCTCGCAAGCACCGGCGCAAAAGCCACCACCCGGGAAGCCGATCTCAAACCCGGCGATTTCCTCGTCGCGCTGGCCGATTATGCCTCGCAAGTGGCTGCCGAATCCGGAAGTTATGTCATACGGACGCGTCCGGATTGCACACATCTCGTGCTCGGCAACGACGCGACCGGCGCGCTTTACGGCTGTTTGCATGCAGCGCGTCTCGCTGCCGCGGGGCAGGCCTCGTTCGATATGAGTGAAAGCCCGGCATTCCGCTATCGAGGAGTGGCGGTGCCCTTGCAGCTCATGGAGCTGATCTATGACGGAGTGTTTTACGACTTTCCGATCACGCGGGAAAATTTCCCGTTTTTCTACGATCAGGCGCATTGGACCCGCGTGCTCGACATGCTCGTCGAGAACCGCATGAACGTGCTCTATCTCTGGAATGGTCATCCTTTCACCTCGCTGCTGCCGATGGACAAGTATCCGGACGCCCGCGAGATATCGCCGGAGCAGTTGGAGCAAAACATGGCGATGTATGGCTGGCTCACCCGTGAGGCGGAGAAGCGCGGCATCTGGGTGGTGCAGTTGTTTTACAACATCCATATCTCGCACCCGCTGGCCAAGAAGATGGGCATTCCGTTCCAAGGTGCCGGCATCACTCCGTTCACCAAGGAATACACCCGCTATTGCATCGGCGAGTTTGTGAAAACCTATCCGCATGTCGGCCTGCTGATGACCTTGGGCGAGGCGATGGCCGAATCCGACGGCCCGGAATGGCTCAATGAAACGATTCTGCCCGGCGTGAAGGACGGCATGGCCGCGGCGGGTCTGACCGAAGAACCGCCGGTGATCGTGCGCGCCCACGCCACCCGGATCGTCGAAGCCATCACCCGCGCCAAAACGCATTATTCCAACATCCTCACCATGCACAAATGGAATGGGGAATCGCTCAACTGGGACAATGTGCGCGGGCCGGTGCGTGAACTGCACACCAAGCTTGCCACCCTCGGCGGCGGCCATGTCGTCAACGTCCACCTGCTTTCCAATCTGGAACCTTTCCGCTGGGGCTCGCCTGCATTCATCCGCAGCACGATGATCAACGCCCGCGAGATCGGCGCGTCCGGGCTGCACCTCTATCCGCTCTACAACTGGGCCTGGCCATACAGCGGCGACAAGACCGAGCCACGGCTGTTGCAACTCGACCGCGACTGGATCTGGTATGCGGCCTGGGCGCGTTACGCATGGAACCCGCAGCGCGACGAAGCAGATGAGCGAGTTTGGTGGAGCAGGGAAATCGCTTCGCGCTATGGCAGCGTAACCGCCGGCGAAGCGATTCTCGATGCCTATGAACAAGCCGGCCCGTGCCAACCGATGCTGCTGCGCCGTTTCGGCATCACCGGCGGCGGTCGCCAATCGCTCCCGCTCGGCATGTTGATGACCCAACTCATCAATCCGAAGCGTTTCTCCGAGTGGATCCTGCTTTATCTCGGCGACGGACCAGAAGGCGAACGGCTGGCCGAGTGGGCGGAAAAGGAATTTCATGGCCGTGAACACATTGGAGAAACTCCACCGCAAGTCATCGAGGAAGTTGAGGATCGCATCGAGAAAGCCAACGCGGCCATCGCCGCCGCACGCCCCGGTGCCACCGCCAACCACGAGGAGTTCGAGCGTCTCGCCCGCGATATGATATGTCTGCGCGAGTTGGTGGGGTTTTACACCTGCCGCGTGCGCGCCGGCATGCATGTCCTGCGCTACCGGCATTCCTCGGATCTTGATGACCTCAAGGCCGCGCTGCCGCTGGTGGAGCAGTCGATGGTGCATTTCCGCCGGCTTGTCGAAATCGGCAACGAGGCCTACACGACCACTCCGGGCCAGATGACCATCGGGCGGCGGATTCCATTCCAATACACCAAGGAAACTCCCTACGCCCACGGTGGCGGGGATTTCGGCCTGATGCGCGCGCTTTACGATGAGATCCACCTCGAAGATCCGCGCCAGATGACCTCCTCGCTGCATGTCTCGCTCGCCAGCCACCGCATGGCTTTTGCCAGCGAGCAATCCCGCCTCACGCGGCAGGTGGTCGAGCTTGCCGACGCTTGAGGAATGGGATGAAACCCATCGCAATGCGGCCCTGGATCGACCCTGTGGTTTTTTTTCGTGTTTTCCAGCGTCGCCCTGCTTGACTGCGCCTGCGCCGCAATGCCTGAAAGCCCCAAAGAAGAAACCCTGTTGCTGGTCGATCCCGATCTGGATTTCCTGGAATGGGCGACCAAGCACCTTGCCGCGAACAATCTCCGCGTCCTGCGCTGCGACAATGCCGCCAACGCCTTGAAAGTGGTGGAAAAAACCGAAGTCGGCGTGGTGGTGGCGGCGATGGAATTGGAACCGTTCGACGGCGTGGAGCTGCTGGAGAAAATTCTCCAGCACAGCCCGCAGACATTGGTGATCCTCACCGCCGGTTTCCCTACCACCGGACAAATCATCGAGGCCACGCAGCGCGGCGCGCATGACGTGTTGCGCAAGGAATCGCTGGCCTTCGAGATCAGGCCGCTCGTCGAGTCCGCCCTGCAAACGCGCGAAGACCGCCGCAGCGCGGACCAGCCGTCGGCGGAAATGCCCAAGCACGACAGCCGGGTGAAAATGATCGGCGTCTCCCGTGCGCTGCAGCAGGTTTTCAAGCTGGTCGGCCGCGTCGCGCGCTCGGACGCGCCGGTGCTCATCGCCGGCGAGAGCGGCACCGGCAAGGAGCTGGTGGCCAAGGCGGTGCATGAATACAGCCCGCGCCGCCAGAAGGAGATGATCACCATCAACTGCGGCGCGATTCCGGAAAATTTGTTAGAGAGCGAGTTGTTCGGCCACGAGAAGGGCTCGTTCACCGGAGCTATCGCCCGCCGCGCGGGTCGCTTCGAGCAGGCGGATGGCGGCACGCTTTTTCTCGATGAGATCGGCGACATGCCGCTCTCCATCCAGGTGAAACTGCTGCGCGTGCTGCAGGACGGCTCGTTTTCCCGCGTCGGCGCCAACGAAACAATCACCACCGACGTGCGGATCATCGCGGCCACGCACAAGAATCTCTCCGAGGAAGTGGCTGCCGGGCGTTTCCGTGAGGACCTGTATTACCGCCTCAACGTGGTGGAAATCCGGATTCCACCGCTGCGCGAACGCCGCGAGGACATCCCGCTGCTGGCCGAGTTTTTCCTCCAGCGCATCACCAAGAAGAACGGCATGGCGCGCATCCGCCTGTCCGCAGAGGCCGTCAACACCCTGCAATCGCACAACTGGCCGGGCAACGTGCGCGAGTTGGAAAACACCATCGCCCGAGCCTGCGCGCTCGCCTCCTCCAACATCCTGCTGCCCTCCGACATCCCGCTCGCCTCCGCGCCAGGGAAATCGCCCGCCGCCGTTTCCACCGCGCTCGATCAATTGATCAACCTCGCCCCAGCCGACGGGAATCTGCTCGAATGGCTCACCCGCGAAGTGGTGGGCCGAGTGGTCGAGCGCGCCGATGGCGATCTCAAGGATGCCGCCGTGCAGCTCAATCTGCCCACGGCGGAACTCCGCAAGCTGCTCAAACGCTGACTATCATGTTTCAGACGATCCATCACCCGCTGATTGCCGACGAGCTGGCCCGGCTGCGGGACCCGGCCTGCCCGTCGCCGGAATTCCGCCAGCGCGTGCGGCGCATCGCCTCGCTGATGGTGCCCGCTGTGACACTGGACTTGGAAACGCACGTCGTTTCGTGCGATACGCCGCTGGAAATCACCTCGGGCGAGAAACTCGCGCGCGGCATCATCCTGGTGCCCGTGTTGCGTGCCGGCTTGGCGTTTCTCGATGGCTTTCTCGATCTGATTCCGCAGGCCTCGGTGGCGCACATCGGGCTGGCACGCAACGAGGAAACGCTGTTGCCGGAGTCCTATTACATGAAACATCCGCCGGTCTTGGGTGAGCATGACATCATCATTCTCGATCCCATGCTGGCCACCGGCGGCTCGGCCATCGCAGCCGTGCGCAAACTCCGCGAGGCCGGAGCGCGCTCGCTGCGCTTCGCCTGCATGGTCGCCGCGCCGGAAGGCGTGGCCGCGCTCAGCGACGCGTTTCCCGATCTGCCGATCTTCGCCGCCGCGCTCGACCGCTGCCTCAACGAGCGCGGCTACATCCTCCCCGGCCTCGGCGATGCCGGAGACCGGATGTTCGGCACGGGGATTTGATTCCGCTTTATCCGGGCTCGCCATCTGCGCCCGGCCACGCCAAACTCCGCGAGCCGGATGAATTTCAGGTCGATTTTACCGCTGTTGCTGTTCGCCATGCCGTCCGCCCTCAGCGGGCAGGCCGCAGAGGATGCACGGATGCGTCTTGGCGAGGAAGCGCTCGCCGCCGGGCTGTGGGAAATGGCCGCCGTGCACTTCGATTCCATCCTCGGCGACCAGTCACTCATGCCACAGGACAAAGCCCGCGTGGCAGTCCGCCTCGCGGAATCATGGATCCGTGATGGCAAGCCCGCGCAGGCGCTCGCCTTGCTCGATGAGTCGTTTGCTTCCTCCCACCCGGAAGCGCCGTTTTGGAAAGGCCAGGCCATGGCAGCGCAAGGCCGATTCGCGGATGCGATCGAGCTGCTGAGTCCCCTGAGCCAGATGCCCGATGCCCCGTTCCAGAGCGAGACCGCATTCACCGTCAAGAACCTCCAACTCGCACTCGGCAAACCGAAGGCCGCCTTGGAAACCCTCGATGCCCTCGCCCGGAAATCCGACGCCCCCCTCGCCGCCAAGGCGCGGCTTCATCAAGTGGAAATCCTGCTCGATCAGCGCCGCCACGCCGAGGCACGCGCACTCATGCCCGCCACCGATGCCATCACTGCCGGCGACCGGTCCTTCGCCACATTTCTCGAAGCCCATCTCCTGCTTGCCGAAGCCAAACCGGACGAAGCCGCCGCCATTTTCCAGTCACTCCTCGACCAGCCACTCGGCCAATCGCTCGGTCGCCTGCATCGCGCCGCAGTGGGACTCGCCGACACCTTTCTCGCCCGTGACAACCCCGAAGCCGCCGCCGCTTTCCTGCTCTCATTCATTCAGGAAAACCCGGATTCACCTGAGTTGAACGCTCTTTTCCAACGCCTGCGCCGCGCCATGCCCGGGACGCCCTCCGCTGCGGATCCCATTCTGGAAAAACTCAGCGAATGGATCACACCACCGGAACTTCCGGCCACCGGCTTGATCGCCACAGCCGGTTCCTTCGCCGCCGCCGCCTGGCCCACCACCGTCCCCACTCAGGAACTCCCCGCCCAAGCGCTCTTCAGCCGAGCCCACGGTCTCCAGCGCAGCGCCACTCCCGAAGCCGCCGCCGAGGCCCGGCGCTTGCTCAACCGCCTGCGTTTCGATTACCCGCAACACCCGCTGGCCGGCCTTGCCTTGCTGGAAAGCGCCCGCAAGGCTCTCGACGATGGTTCTGACCAGACCGCCTTCGACCTGCTCACCACGCTTCGCGAAACCACCAACTCCCCCACCCTGCGTGGCCAGGCGGCCATTCTCGAAGCCAAGAGAGCCTTTGCCCGTGGAGACAAATCCAAGGCTGCCGCTCTCTTCGACGAAGCCGCCGACTCGCTCGCCGCCAGCGAGGCACGGGCCGCCCGCTTCAACTCCGCCATCCTGCGCCTTGGCGATGATCCGGGAACCAGCACTCCCATACTCGAGTCGGACTCCCTCAAAGATCCCTCACTCGCTGCCGACCTCCGACTTGAACGCACACTTTCCTTGCCGGACCCAGTTGAAAAACGCGCGGCCATCGAGGAATTCCTGCTCCAATACCCCGACCACCCGCGGATTCCGGAGGCCCGTCTCGCTGCGGCAGAATCCGCCATCGCCACCACCCCGCCGGATCTTTCCTTCGCCCGCGCCCAACTCGACACCCTCGCCGCAGAACCGGAAAAATCCGCCACCCTCGATCCCGCACGCCTCGCGCTCACCCGCCTCCGCATCACAGATCTGTCCAAGGACAGCCCGTCCGCCATCGCCGCCGCACGCCAGATCCTCGAACAATTCGCCGACCAACCCGCCGCCGCCGAGGCCGCCCTCGTGCTCGGCCGCAACCTCTTCGAATCCAGCAGCTACAACGACGCCCGCATGGTTCTCGAAAAACTCGCCGCCACCGATGCCGATCCCGCCCGCGCCGAGGCCGCATGGCTGCTCGCCGCACGCTCCGCCGCCCTGATCCCCGCAGCCCAGTCCCAACAGGAGGCACTCGCCTTGTTTGACAAGGTCATCACCCTCAAGCGCCCGCTGGCTCCCATCGCCATGATGGAAAAAGCCCGGCTCATGATCGACATGAACCGCCTTGCCGAAGCCATCGACTTCCTCCGCCAGTGGTTCGATTCGCTTGAAAATTCCGATCCTCTCCGCCTGCCTGCCGGACTTCTGTTAGGCGAGGCGATCTACGCCCAGGGCGGCACCAATCCCGCATCCCTCACCGAGGCCCTCGCCGTCTATGACCGCCTGCTGGCCGCAGCACCCGCCACCCCCGGCGTGATCCACCGCCTGCAATACCTGCGCGGCCGCACCCTCGAACAAATCCCCGACGACCAGGACCCGACCCGCAAACGCGAAAAGGAGGCATTCACCGCCTATTACTCGGTGCTTGAAACCACCACCCCGCCGGCCGAGTGGCATTATTTCGAACTTTGCGGCTTCCGCGCCCTCGCGCTGCTGGAAAAAGCCGGCCGCTGGCCCGCCGCGATCGCCTGTGCCAAGAAAATCGCCTCCTTCAATGGGCCCCGCGCCGAAGAAGCCGCCAGCCGCGCCAGCCAACTCCAACTCAAACACATGATCTGGGAAGACTGAATAAAGACACAAGACTTCAAGACACAAGACGCAAGAAAAGAAGACGTATCTCTTACCAATCTCAAATCTCAAACTCAAATCTCAAATCTCAAACTCATGCCAAAGCTACTCATCACAGGAAAATCCGGCCGCATGGGCCAGGCCTTGCTGCAGGCCGCCGCCGCGGAACCGAATGTCACCGTAGCCGCCACCCACGATGTGGGCGAGGATCTCGATGCCGCCGTCGCGCAGACATCCTGCATCATTGATTTCACCGTCCATTCGTTCACCGCGCAGGTGATCGAGTCCGCACTCAAGCACCAGACCCGCCTGGTCATCGGCACCACCGGCCACACCGATGCCGAGCGCGCCCTGATCCACGAAGCCGCCAAAACGCTGCCCGTTGTTTATGCCTCGAACTACTCGGTCGGCGTGAACACCCTCTTCTGGCTCACCCGCCACGCCGCGCGCATCCTCAAACAAGAACGCTTCGACATCGAGGTCACCGAGATGCACCACCGCCACAAGATCGACGCCCCCTCCGGCACCGCCCGCACCTTGTTGGAGATTCTCAACCAGGAAACCGGCACATCTTACCAAGCCGACGTCGCCCACGGCCGTGTCGGCAACATCGGCCCGCGCAAGCCGCGCGAGATCGGCATGCACACGCTGCGCGGCGGCGATGTCGTGGGCGACCACACCGTGATCTTCGCCGCCGATGGCGAGCGGGTCGAACTCACCCACAGAGCCTCGTCCCGCCTCACCTTCGCCGCCGGAGCCGTTCATGCCGCCGTCTGGCTCCAGGACAAACCCGCGGGCCTCTATGACATGCAGGACGTGCTGGGGCTCAGGTGAAAATTGCAGATTGTAGATTGAAGATTGTAGATTTTTGATTTCCCTCCACTTTTCCCGCCATGCGCCCGCTTTTCATCCTGCCACTGATCCTCGCACTTGCATCCTGCCAGCCGCCGGAAGAGCAATCGACAAAACCCATAACCACGGATGCCGCAGAAAGCGCCGCTCCAGTCGAAGAAGCCCCGCCCGCCGAGTGGGATGTGAAATCCTCCTTGGTCCGCATCAACTCCACCCAGCAGACATGGAACCTCTGGCAACCATGGGAAAAGAACGCTCCCGCCCGCCGCCGCGCGCTGGCCGCCATCGTCGGCCCGCAACTCGTCGTCACCACCGCCGAATTGGTGGCGGATGCCACTTATCTGGAGTTTGAATCCGCCGATGGCAGCCGCTTCACGCCGGCACGGGTGATCGCCGCGGACTATGAGGCAAACCTCGCACTGCTCGGCCCCGCATCCGAGGAAAAGGGTGCCGCCTTCTTCGAGGGCACCGTGCCTTTCGAAATCACCAGCCCGCCCAAGATCGGTGCTTCGCTGGACGTCCTGCAACTCGAGGACAACGGACTGCCGATCTTCACCAGCGGCACGCTGCAAAGCGTCGGCATTTCACCGAACCTCATGCCTGGCCAGAGCTTCCTGACCTATCTGGTCAAGGCCTCGATGCAGAGCGCCTCCAGCAGTTACACCCTGCCGGTCCTGCTTGATCGGAAACTCGCCGGCGTTCTGATCAGTTATAACTCCAAGGACCAGCTCTGCGATGTCATTTCCACCGACATCCTCGCGCGTTTCATCAATGAGTCCAGCCAGGGATCCTATGGTGGCTTTCCCAGCCTCGGTGTCTCCATCGCACGCACCGAGGACAACTCGTTGCGCCAGTGGCTGAAACTCAGCGACGACCAGGGCGGCATCTACATCCGCAGCATCCGCAAGGGCGGCGCGGCGGATCGCGCCGGACTCCGCAAGGGCGACGTGGTGCTCGCCGTGGACGGCCAGCCAATCGACCGCCGCGGCTACTATCAACATCCGAACTACGGCAGCGTCTCGTGGGGCCACCTCATCCGCGGCGAGAAAGCCAGCGGTGATACCGTCACCCTCTCGCTGCTGCGCGGCGGCGAACCGCTTGAGCTGACGGCCACCGTGGAGAGTGAGGATGAAAACGCCCGCCTCGTGCCCACCAATCTCTACAACCGGGCACCCAACTACCTCGTCAAGGGCGGCCTTGTCTTCCAGGAACTCTCACTGCCACTGCTCGAAAGCTTTGGCGAAGACTGGCGCACCCACGCGCCCCTCAACCTGATGGACACCTACGAAAACCCGGAAAACTACCAGGAATCCATGGACCGTGTGGTCTTCCTAAGCGGTGCCATACCCACCCCGGCCACCGTCGGCTACGAGCGCCTGCGGAACCTCATCGTCCGCAAGGTCAACGGCCGCGACATCCGCGACATGAAATCCCTCATCCAGGCCTTCGAGGAACTCGACGGCGATCTCCACACCATCGAGTTCGCCGATGACAACCTCACCATCCACCTGGACGAACTGCTATCCACCAACGTGGACTCCCAACTCCTCCAACGTGGCATCACCCGCCTGTCCCGCGCGGATTGATCCGCCGCCACCTTCCAACTCGATCCATGCCTGTGATACTCAATGCCGCCACACCGGCGGAAATCAAGGCGCAGGGGCGAGGCATGGCAATCACCACCGGCATTGCGCGCAGTCCCTTCGGATACTGCCTCATCGCCGAATCGCCCCGCGGCATCTGCCATCTTTCGTTTTTCGATCCGGGCGGAAAAACCAAGGCCATTGAAGAACTTCGCGCCGCCTGGCCCAACGCGGAGATCACTTGGGATCATGAACACGCGGCAAAGCTGATAGATGGTATCTTCCCGCCGGCCTCATCATCCACGCCGCCACTGAAAGTCTTCGTGCGCGGCACGGCCTTTCAACTGCGCGTCTGGCGCTCACTGCTCCAGGTGCCGCGCGGCGCTTGCGTGAGTTATGCCATGCTCGCCGCCGCCGCGGGCAACCCGCGGGCCTGCCGCGCCACCGGCTCCGCCGTGGGTGCCAATCCGGTCGCATTCCTGATCCCCTGCCACCGCGTGATCCGCAGCGACGGCACCACCGGCCAATACCGCTGGGGAACTGTTAGAAAAAGCGCCATGCTCGCATGGGAGAAATCATGACGCGACTTCGCTTTGAGGTTTGTCGGTTGCGCACGGGTAATGGGAAAGCCCAACTGTTACGCCTGCCATGCCTGCAGCCTTCAGAAAGCGGGGCGGGAGGAGGTCGATTCCTTCGGCCGGTTCATGGCAGCCGCGCTGTCACCAGTGCGCCTGCGCGGGGTGTCGAATCCCGGGACCGGATTTGATTCTTTTGAATCGAATCGACATCGCGCCACAGCTGCGGCGAAGTTTCCGCCGTGCCGAGTGTCCAAATCAAAACCATCAGTTTCCACCCGTCGATCTGGCCCAAGATGATCGGCGAGGTTTCTCGCGACGCCCGCCCGGGCGATCTTGTGGAAGTGCTCGGCAAGGAAGGCACCACCTTCGGCTGGGGCTTGTGGAATCCGAAATCGCGCATGCCGCTGCGCATCGTCAGCCACTCGCTTGAGGAAATCGACGAGTCGTTCTTTGAAAACGCGATCCGCCGCGCGGCGAATCTGCGCCGCGGGATTCTCAAACTCGATGCCGGCACCGACAGCTACCGCGCCATTCACGGCGACGCGGACTTTCTGCCCGGCATGGTGGCGGACAAGTTCGCCGACGTGCTCTCCGTGGAAATCACCAACCTCGCCGCATGGCAGCGACTGCCGCGCTGGCTGCCGCTGCTCCATGAGTGTTTCGGCACAAAACGCGTCGTGGTTTCAGTGGATCAGGAACTGGCACGGATCGAAGGCATCCCGCGCACTGGTGGCGTGGAATCGGATCCGGTGAGATCGGTGAAAATCCGCGAGCACGGCGTCCGCTATGAAGTGAGCTTCACCGATGGCCACAAGACCGGTTTCTTCTGCGACCAGCGCGACAACCGCCGAAACTTCGGCAAGCTCGCCGAGGGCCGCACGGTGCTCGACCTTTGCTGCTACACCGGCGGCTTCGCCATTTCCGCAGCACTTGGCGGCGCGGAGGACGTCATCGGCGTGGACCTCGATGAAACCGCCGTCGCGATGGCCAAGCGCAACGCCAACATCAACTCCACCAAGATCCGTTTCACGCACGCCGATGCCTTCACTTGGGCGCGCACCATGATCGAGAACGGCCGCACCTGGGATCTGGTCATTGCGGACCCGCCGAAGTTCATCCACGGCCGCGAGGATGAGACCGGCCAGGGGAAATACGCCGACCTCAACAAGCTCGCGCTGCAACTCGTGGCACCGGAGGGACTTTTCGTCACCTGCTCGTGCTCCGGCATGCTCGGCGCGGGCGACTTCGAGCGCATCGTCACCACCTCCGCGCACCGCCAGCACAAGCGCATGCAGATCTTTGACCGCAGCGGTGCCGGACCGGATCACCCGACGCTCTCGAATTACCCGGAATCCCGCTACCTCAAGGTGCTCTGGTCGCGCGTGATTTGAGCCGTGCCGACCAACAGAAACGGCGCCGGGCGCAAGGTGCCGAGCATCGCGTATTTCGCCACCCGCCAGCAGTCGGCGGTCCGCGCGGCCATCCATTCCTCCACGGCGCGCGCTTCTTCCGCACCGGCCTCGTGGCCGGGATAGCAGACGACGGACAAGACGCCGCCCGGTTTCAAAAGACGCGCGGCCGCATCCATCGCAGACAGGGTTTCCCCCACCAAGGTGGTCATGCCGTGATCCGCGCCGGGCAGGTAGCCGAGGTTGAAGATCACCGCCACCACCGATCCCGGCTGCGCGTGCTCTTCCATGTGGACATGGGATTTTTCGTAAAACTCCACCCGCTGCGTGAAGCCCGCGGATTCCACCCGCAGCGCCGCCGAGCGGATGGCTTCTTCCTGCACGTCAAAGGCGATCACCCGTCCGTGCGGTCCGACGCATTCCGCCAGGAAAACCGTGTCGTGGCCGTTTCCCGCAGTGGCATCGATGACCAGATCGCCATCGCGGATCGCCAGGCGCAGCAGCGACCATGCGAACTCGGTGGGACGGGGCGGCATCATGGCGGAAGCCCTTGCCGCGTCACGCGAGATCCGAGACCCGCACCTTTGCCCACCAATCCTTGTGTGATTGAATGAAGGCGCTGTGAAGGGGATGGTCCTGATAAAGATTGTGATCCTCCAGCGTGGCGAACCGCATGGAGATCGCGTAATCCCATGACTGGTCCACCACCGGCCGGATCTCGACCTTGGCCGGCACGGCCCAGCGGCCGCCGGTTACCAACGGGACTTCAAACAAAGCCGTCAGCGCCTGCTCGAATACCGCGCGGTCCGACGGATTGTTTTTTTCTTCGGTGAGCCAGAAATATACGTGGTGGTCCATGCCGTATGGAATTATCCGTCACACCTTTTCCCCGCAAGCCCGTATTCCACCTCACCATCATGACACGCACCCTTCTCCTCTTACTCGCCCTCATCAGCCCGCTCTCCGCCGCTGAAGACATCCGGTTGGCCGCCCAGGGCCGTTTGTTACTGCTGGTTCCGCAGGACGCGCCGCCGCTGGGTGGGATCCGGGTTTCCGCAGGCCACGCCATCCCCGCACAGTGGGAGAAGGATCAGGCCACACGCGAAAGGATAACGGAGGTGATGTTTCCCATCCGTTGGTGGCGGTGGGAGGAAATCCGCCTGCATTTCACTCCCGCGCATGATGGCACGGTGGATCTGCAACTCAACGGCCCATGGTCGCAGAAACAAGGCATGCCGGTTTCCCGCCAGGAAGTGCTGTGGGATGGGATCGATGCCGAGGGTGCGGTAATCCACAACGGCGGCTTCGAGAAAGCCACAGGCAATGATCCCGTCGGCTGGGACTCGCCAGTCGCACCGGCTGCCAACCGAGACGCGTGGCCGCTTGCCAATGTCAAAGCGTTGCAAGGAAATGGCATGGCCGCCACATGGTCGCAGCGACCGATCAGCCAGAAAATCGAAGTCAAGGCCGGCCGCGAAGTGCGCCTGCGTCTTCATGCACGGGCCGCGACCCTGCCGGGATTTGTGGAACAGAAACGCCTCGGCCCAGACACTCCTGCACACCGTGCGATGGCCCGCATCAAGCGCGGCGTCAGCCTTGGAAATTGCTGGGACATGGACCCCAAACAGCGGCCGGTGCAATACACACTTGAGGATATCGATCACATCGCCGACGAAGGCTTCGACCACATCCGCATGCCGGTGGCATGGCATTTCCACCTGCGGCCGAAGGATGGCGGGCTTGAAATCGATCCGGCATTTCTCGCGGAGCTCGAGCCGTTCATGAAACGGGCGCTCGAGCGCAAGCTCCACATCATGCTCGACTGGCACCATTTCCGCGATCTGACTGAAGATCCCGCCGCGCACAAGGACCGCTTCATCGCGGGTTGGGAATTGATCGCCCGGCATTTCCAGTCATGGCCGCCGGAGTTGTTTTTCGAACCGCTCAACGAGCCCTGCCACGCGCTGACCACCGAGCTGGCCAACCCGATCTATCAGGAAGTCATCGCCACCATCCGCAAGACCAACCCCGAGCGCATCCTGTTGATCAGTCCCGGGCATTGGGGAAATGTGAACGAACTCGACCAACTGCGGCTGCCGGATGACGACGAGCGTCTGGTGGGCACTTTCCACAGCTACGAGCCGTTTTATTTCACCCATCAGGGCGCGAGTTGGTCCGGCCTTTCGGAACTCAAGGGCGTGCTCTATCCCGGCCCGCCGGAAACTCCGTTGGAGCTGCATGAATCCCTGCGTGATCACCAGGGCGTGAGCCCTTTCATCGCCAACTACAACACGCAGCCGGCCGAGAGCAACCCGAGTTCGCCGCGCGGCATCAAGGCGGCGCTCGACACCGCCCGCGCATGGTCGGACCACTTTGGCAGGCCGTCGCATCTCGGCGAGTTCGGCACCCACGAGAGCGCGGACTTGGCCAGCCGCGAGCGATTCCTGCGGGACATGCGCACCTTCGCCGAAGAACGCGGCATCCCGTGGACGCTCTGGCAGTGGCGCTCGGCCATGGGATACTGGGACGCGGACAACAAGCGCCCGAAGTTTCGGGACAGCTTGTTCGAGTGAGAGGTTTGGGGAAATTTCGTTTGCCGCACGGGCATGTCCCGGTAGTCTCCCGCCACATCCCATGTTCCCAAGACTCTCCCTGATTTTCATCTTCGCCACGGCCGCACTTACCGCAGAGCCCGCGGATTCCGATGTCTATCGCTCGGTGCTGCGCATTGAGGCAGCCACACAGGTGCCCGATTACGAAACCCCTTGGAATTCCGGCCGCTTCGGCGGTGGCATCGGCACAGGGTTCATCATCGGCCACAACAGGATACTGACCAACGCCCACGTCGTTTCCAATGCGCGCCGCCTGCTCATCACTGTGCACGGCAGCCCTGTCAAATATCCCGCCAAAGTCGAGCATATCGCCCACGATAGCGATCTCGCACTGCTCTCGGTAGAGGATTTTACGGACTTCGAATCGTTTCCACGCTTCGAATTCGGCGAGGTGCCCGCACTTGAATCACAAGTGCGCGTGATCGGCTACCCCATCGGCGGCGACCGCCTGTCCGTCACCCGCGGAGTGGTCTCGCGCATCGACTTCCAGCCATATTCGCACTCACGCATCGACTCCCACCTGGTGGTGCAGATCGACGCCGCCATCAACCCCGGAAACTCCGGCGGCCCCGTCCTGCAGGACGGCAAGGTGGTGGGCGTGGCCTTCCAGGGCATGCGCCAGGCGGACAACACAGGATACATCATCCCCACGCCCGTGATCCGGCGTTTCCTCAAGGACATCGAAGACGGAAGTTATGACCAATATGTGGATCTCGGCATCACCGAGTTCGCGCTGCACAATCCGGCGATGCGCAAGGCGCTCGGCCTGCCCGATGACAACATGGGAGTGCTCATCACCAACGTGGTGCCCACCAGCTCGGCGGATGGTTTCCTGCAACCCGGCGACGTGCTGCTCTCGCTCAACGGCAACATGGTGGACAGCGCCGGCATGGTCACCATCGATGGCGAGAAAACCAATTTCAACGAAGTGGTGGAACGCAAGTTCGCCGGTGAGAAGGTAGCCGTGCGCTTCATGCGCGCCGGCTCTTGGAATGATGTGGAGATCGAGTTGAAGCCGCTGCCGTGGTCGCGGCTGTATGCCATCAAGTATGAGAAGAAGCCGCGCTACATGGTATTCGCCGGTCTGGTTTTCCAACCGCTCGATACCAATCTCTTCGCCGCATCCAAGTTTGATGATGTCACCGTGCGCCGCATCTACACGGATTACATCCCCAAGGGACTGTTCCAGAAACATCGGGACATCGTCATGCTCACCCGCGTCGAAAGCGATCCCGTGACCAGCCAGCTCGGTGACTTCGCCGGCTTTGCCGTGGACAAGATCAACGGCGTGGAAGTGACCGATCTCAAACACGCATACGAACTGCTCCATCCGCAGGAAACCCCGGAGTTTCATGTCATCGAACTCTTCGGAGCCAGTCGCCCGGTGGTGATCCCTTCGGCCTCCGTCGAGGAGGCCAACGAGCGCGTTGCCAAAAACTACGGAATCAGCAGCCTCACCAACTTCGAGGAGTGATCATGCCACGGGCAGGCATCGCACTGGGTTCGAACCTTGGCGACCGTCTTGCCAACCTGCGGGCCGCCATCTCCTGCCTGCGTGAAATCGCGATTCCAGCCGCGCCCATGCTTCGCGCACCCATCTATCAAACCGAGCCACGCTTCTGCCCGCCCGGCTCACCGCAGTTTCTTAACACCGTTGTCGAGATCGACTTCGAAGGCAGCCCGCTGGAATTGTTAGAAAAAACCCGGGCGATGGAGATCCGCCTCGGCCGTCTGCGCGGCACGGAACGCAACGCACCGCGCACCATCGATATCGATCTGCTTTATCTCGGTTCCGAAACCTGCGACCATTCCGAGCTCACCCTGCCGCACCCGCGGATCGGAGATAGGCGCTTCGTGCTGCAACCGCTGGCCGACATCCGCCCGGAGCTCATTCTCCCCGGCCAGCGCCATACGGTGCGCGAAATGCTCGCGCTCTTGGCCACCGACGAAGCGCCGCTGGTGCGATTTGAGTAGAAGTTCTGATCGTGCTGGAACATTTGGGGTCACCCATACTGGCTGGATGGTCGGCACCCGGGGTTGACGCGGCGGGTTTCGTGGCTACAGCTATGCGCCATGCAAGCCGACAACGATCCGCCCCAAGCCGCTGAAGAACAGCCCCTGGAAACCACTGAAACCGAGAGCACTCTGGAAAACCCGGACCTCGATCCATGGGAGGAACTCGAGGCCGATGTCGCGAAATGGAAGGAACTCTCGCTGCGCACGGCCGCGGAAATGGACAACCTCCGCAAGCGCACCGCCCGCGAACGAGAGGAGGCCATCCGCTACGCCAACCAACGCCTGCTCGAAGAACTCCTGCCGGTGATCGACAACTTCGAGATGGGCATGCAGGCAGCCGCCCAGGACACTTCCTCCATGATCTACATCGGCATGGACATGGTGCGCCGCCAGCTCAACGAATTCCTCACCGCCCAAGGCGTCCTGGAAATCGACACCAGCGGCCTGTTTGACCCCAATCTGCACGACGCCGTGGCCCAGGAAGACTGCGCCGCCGGCGAGGAAGGCCGCATCCTGCGCGTCACCCGCCGCGGTTTCAAACTCCGCGACCGCCTGCTCCGCCCCGCCGGCGTGGTGGTTTCCAGACTTCCAGCCCCTGCGGAAGGAGGCGCTGCTTAATTTCCCATGGCTGAGAAACGCGACTATTACGAAGTGCTCGGCGTCCCGCGCGATGCCGGGGCCGACGAAATCAAAAAAGCCTACCGCAAGCTGGCGGTGAAATTCCACCCGGACAAGAACCCGGGCGATCACACGGCCGAAGACAAGTTCAAGGAACTCGGCGAAGCCTACGAGGCCCTCAGCGATCCGGACAAGCGCGCCGCCTACGACCGCTACGGCCACGCCGCATTCCAGAATGGCGGCAGCGGACGTGCCGGCGGCGGTTTCCACGATCCGATGGATATCTTCTCGCAGATCTTCGGAGGCGGTTTCGACGAGTTCTTCGGCGGCGGCGGCACCCGCCGCAAGGGCTCTGGAAAACAACGCGGCAGCGATCTGCGCTACGACCTCGAAATCACCCTCGAAGAAGCCGCCCGCGGCGTGGAGAAGGAACTCGAAATCGAGCGCTACGTTCCTTGCGATTCCTGTGGCGCCAAAGGCACCAAAGGCTCCGGCGGCGTGAAAGCCTGCTCGACCTGCGGCGGCCGCGGAGTCGTCGCCCGCCAAGCCGGTATTTTCATCCAGCAAACCACCTGCCCCGAATGCCGGGGCGCGGGCGAAACCATCTCCGATCCCTGCAACAGCTGCCGCGGCGAAGGCCGAGTCCAACGTGAGAGCCGCATCAAGCTGCGCATCCCCGCCGGCGTGGATACCGGCACCCGCCTGCGCTCATCAGGCAATGGCGATGCCGGTGTGCGCGGTGGTTCCGCTGGCGATCTCTACGTCTTTCTCCACGTCAAGGACCACGACGTCTTCGAGCGGGACGACGCGGACTTGTTCTGCGAGGTCCCCCTGCCCTTCTCCACCGCAGCGCTCGGCGGCGAACTCAAGGTCCCCTCGCTCGATGGCCAGTCCTCGATCAAAATCCCCCCCGGCACCCAGGGCGGCACGGTTTTCCGCCTCCGCGAAAAAGGCATGCCCGGCCTTTCCAACAGCCGCCGCGGCGATCTCAACGTGCGCGTCCAGGTGGAAGTCCCCACCAAGCTCAGCCACGACCAACAGGAAAAACTCCGCGCCTTCTCCGAATCCATCGGTGATCACAACTCACCGATGCAGGAAGGGTTCCTGCAAAAGGCGAAGCGGTTTTTTGATCTGTAGAAAAGACACAAGACTTCAAGACACAAGACTTCAAGACACAGGACGCAAGAGACGAGGACATTCTCAGGATGTTTCTTGTTCATTTTCTTCTTGAGTATTGACGTCTTGCGTCTTGAGTCTTTGCCCATGCCCTCAGCCGAGAAAAACACTTCCATCAAGAAGGCGGCTGCTCAGTTGGTCCGCCAATTGCCGGAATCCGCCAGTTGGGATGATCTGATGTATGAAATCCTTGTTCGCCAGAAGATCGAGGCAGGTCTGACCGATTTGCGTGACGGGCGCAAACATGACCATGCATCGATCCGTCGCGAGTTCGGCATGGCATGACTCTCATCTGGTCAGAACAGGCGCGGCGCGACCTGTGTGCCATTCGGGATTTCATCGCCCATGACTCGGAGCATTATGCGCGATTGCAGATGGAGCGAATCATCTCACGGGGCGAGCGCACCGCCACAATGCCTACAAAGGGACATCCTGTTCACGAATTCATGGAGTCCGGGTTGCGCGAAGTCCACGAAGGTTCTTATCGCATCATCTACCGCATTGATGACGAAGAACTGCAAGTGGTCACCATCGTTCACATGAAACAGCGCGTCACGAGGAGGCACTTGCGATAAAATCCCAACTTGAATCTTGCAGTCTTGCGTCTTGAGTCTTCCCCCATGCCCCGCTTCCACCTTCCACCCGAATGCTGGCTATCCGGAGTCCTCACCGGTGACGAGGCGCGCCACCTCTCGCAGGTGCTGCGCATCAAGCCCGGTGAAACGGTCACCGTCTTCGATGGCTGCGGCCGCCGCGCCGCGGCGGAGGTTCTAACAGGTTCACGTGACCAAGTTTCCCTCCAAATCGGCGATGCTCTAACACCTCCTGCACCGCTGCCCGCCATCACCTTGGCGCAGGCGATTCCCAAGGGCAAAAACATGGACCTCATCGTCCAGAAAGCCGTCGAACTCGGCATTGCCGCCATCCAGCCGCTCGTCACGAAGAACACCATCGTCCACCCCGGCGAGGGCAAGTCCGAAAAGTGGCGGCGCACCGCGCTCGAAGCCTGCAAACAATGCGGCCAGGACACCCTGCCCGCCATCGCCGATCCCCTGCCCTTCGACCGCTGGCTCGCCAACCAAACGGAAGCCACCGGCCTCAAGCTCATCGCCTCCCTCGCTCCCGGCGCGAAGCCGCTGCGTGAAGTCCTCCGCGCCCATCCCGGCACCACCGCCGCCACGCTGTTAGTCGGCCCGGAGGGCGATTTCACATCAGAGGAAACCCGACAAGCGCTCGACGCCGGGTTTCTTCCCGTCTCGCTCGGCGAGATCGTCCTGCGCGTGGAAACCGCCACGCTCTTCTGCCTCTCAGCGCTGCGCTACGAGTTTTCCGAGTGAGGGAATTCACCCCCGCATGCGCGCCGCCCTCATCCGCTCCGCGGTGACCAGCGCGAGGAAGCGCGCGTAGTCCTCTTCGCGGGTGGAAGATAGCAACACATAACTGTATTCGCGCCAGTGGCTCATTTCATCGAGCGCGTTGACCATGCGCAGGGCGATCACCTCGGCGCTGTCGGTGTTGCGACCCGAGAGCCGGGCGCGCAGTTCCTCCTCGCCGGGCGGCATCACGAACAGGTCCACGAAAGCCAGCCGGATCAGCGGGTCCGCGCAGTTGCGGATTTGTGCCGCGCCCTGCACGTCGATGTCCATCACCATGTCCACTCCGGCATCGAGGTGGGAGAGCACCTCGGATTTGAGCGAACCATAAAGGTTTCCGTGCACCTCGGCGTGCTCCAGGAAATCCCCGGCAGCAAGCCGCGCCTCGAAGTCGGCCCGTGCGAGAAAATGATAATCCCGCCCGTCCAGCTCGCCCGGCCGCGGCGGGCGTGTGGTGCAGGAAATTGAGTATCGGACGTCGCCCGAATCCGCCAAACGGCGGCAAAGCGTGGTTTTCCCCGACCCCGAGGGGCCGGATACGACAAGAAGCATCCCGGTGCGCGCGGACATGCGGCGATCATGAGGATGCGCGCGCGGCTGGCAAACAGAGAAGTGCGCGGCACGATGGAAATCCCCGCTTGCCGGAGGCCGCCGCCCCACCACATGCTCACGCCAATGAATGAGGAAAATTCGTTGTGGAAAGACCACTCGTCACAGTGGCTCAATTTGGGTGCCTATGCCGTATCGGCAGTGGTGGCTGCGGGCATCATCATCGGCGGCATGGCATTTCCGCCGGCCTTCGCCGCCTTGGCCGTGCCCTTGCTCTACGTGCTGTGGAAATACCTGGTCGTGCGCACCCGCGTATTTGAACTCACCTGCGAGCGACTGCGCATCACCAGCGGCGTGATCAACCAGCACATCGATGAGATCGAACTCTATCGGGTGAAGGACACGCTGGTCCTGCGCCCTTGGTGGATGCGCCTCACCGGACTGGCCTCCGTCTCGCTGGAAACCTCGGACCGCTCGCTTCCAAGCCTCGTCATCCCCGCCATCCGCGATGGTTTGAAGATGCGCGAAATCCTCCGCAAGCAGGTCGAAACGCAGCGCGACAAGAAACGAGTGCGCGAAATGGACTTCGACGAAGTCGGCGACGGCGGCATCGCTTGATTCGGAGAAACAATGGAAAATTCGCCGCATCAGGAAAACATTTGCCATACCGCAAAGCCGCTGAGGCCGCAAAGGGTCGCAGAGAAAATGATTTGGCGGTTTGACCTCTCCATTTTGTAAGCTCTTTGCGTTCCTTGGCGGCCTTGGCGGCTTTGCGGTGAAAATTCCATATTCCGACGCGTCAGCCGCAGGCTGTCGGGCGCAGGCTGTCGGGCGCAGGCTTGCAATCGGGCGTGATCCACTCCAGTCTCCCCGTCCCACCATGAGCGACAAAGCCCCTTGGATCACCTATCGGCCGGAACTGAAAGTGCTGGATTGCACCATCCGTGACGGCGGCCTCATCAACAATTCCCGCTTCAGCGACGAGCAGGTGCGCGCGGTCTATCGGGCGTGCATCGCCGCCGGCATCGACTACATGGAGATCGGCTACAAGAATGCTCCGGCTTCGTTTCCCAAGGACAAATTCGGCCCGTGGCGGCACTGCGAGGAAGAGGACATGCGCCGCGTGGTGGGCGATCACAGCTTCGAGGCCACCGGCCTGAAACTCGCCGCCATGGCCGATGCCGGTGGCAAGAGCGATTGGAAAAACCAGATCATTCCGGCCAGGGAGAGCGTGCTGGATGTGATCCGCGTGGCCTGCTATGTGCACCAGATTTCCGAAGCCGTGGAAATGATCGAGCACTGCACCGCGCTCGGCTACGAGACCACGCTGAACATCATGGCCATCTCGGTGGTGGCCGATAACGAGATCGACCAGGCGCTGGAGATCGGCGCGCAATCATCCGCCGGAACCGTCGTCGTGGTGGACAGTTATGGAAACCTCTACCGCGAGCAGATCGATCACCTGGTGCGCAAATACACCAAGGCTGTGGAAGGCACCGGCAAGGAGATCGGCATGCACGCCCACAACAACCTCCAGCTCGCCTTTGCCAACACCGTGGAGGCCATCATCCTCGGCGCCAACCGCGTGGACGCCACCATGATGGGCCTCGGCCGCGGTGCCGGCAACTGCCCGATGGAGATCCTGTTAGGTTTTCTGCGCAATCCGAAGTTCAAGCTGCGCCCGGTCATCGAGTGCATCCAGAACACGATCCTGCCGATGAAGCACCAGTTTGACTGGGGTCCGTCGATTCCCTACAACATCTCCGGCCAGATGAACCTGCATCCCAAGAGCGCCATGGCATGGCGCGAGGGCTCCACGCCGGACGATTATCTCGGTTTTTACGATCAGACGATGACCGACGTCTGAGCCGGCGGCTTTCCCGCGCTAAAACAAATCCTGCTGCGGGTCGTCCGGCCGCGGCGGCGGGGCGGGCGCGCCGATTTTCTGATAGGCCGTGGGCATCGCCATCCGTCCGCGCGGCGTGCGCATCAGGTATCCCTGCATGATGAGAAACGGCTCGTGCACCTCCTCGATGGTCGCCGCGTCTTCGCCCACCGCCACTGCCAGCGAGTTGAGCCCCACCGGACCGCCGCCGAACTTGTAGATCAGCACCTCCAGCAGGCGCTTGTCCATTTCATCGAGCCCTTGGGAATCGATCTCGATCATCGCCAGCGCGGCATCCGCGATCTTGCCATCGATGCGGCCTGTGCCGCGCACCTGGGCGAAGTCGCGCACCCAGCGCAGCAGGGCGTTGGCAACCCGCGGCGTGCCGCGCGAGCGCGATGCCACTTCCAGCGCGCCCTCGCGGTCGATCGGCACGTCGAGCAGGCCTGCCGAGCGCTCGATGATGAGTGCGAGTTCCTCGTGCGTGTAGTAATCGAGCCGGTTGACCAGACCGAAGCGCGAACGCAGCGGCGCGGTGAGCATACCCGAGCGGGTGGTGGCACCCACCAGCGTGAAACGCGGCAGGTTGATCTGGATCGAACGCGCGGACGGGCCGGAATCGATGATGATGTCCAGCCGGTAGTCCTCCATCGCCGGATAGAGGTATTCCTCGATGGCCGGGTGCAGGCGGTGGATTTCATCGATGAAAAGCACGTCGCCCTTCTGAATGTTGGTAAGAATGCCGGCGAGGTCGCCCGCCTTTTCGATCTGCGGGCCGGAGGTGGTGTGGAGCTGGGTGCCGGCGGCTTTGGAAATCAGGTTGGCCAGCGTGGTTTTGCCGAGACCCGGCGGTCCGGAAAGCAGCACGTGATCCAGCACGTCGCTGCGTTGTTTCGCCGCCTCCAGCATCAGCAGCAGGCGGTCCTTTACCTTTTCCTGTCCGATGAATTCCGAAAACGCCGGCGGACGCAGCGAAACATCGAAGGCCGTCGGCGGCGCGGTGGTCGTTTGTTGGTAGAAATTCTCAGACATCGGGCGGACGCGGGACAGTGGAAACCAACAAGGCCCCGGAGAGAAGTGCGGAATTTTTCCGTGAAATTTCCATTCCTTTGGCCTTGCCATGGGTTGATCGAGGCCTAGTCTCGCCCTCCGTTTTTCTTTCTCCCACAGGCGGTTGGAGCCCCGGTGCCTGTGAGATTACCTTTCCGGGGCGATGTCGGAAGGAGAACGAACCCCTAACCTAACCCCAAACCAATACCATGAGCGCCACGCTCACCGCACCCACCAATACTGAACTCAACGACCTGATCGACTCCAAATTCCGCGAATTCCGCGAAGGATCGATCGTCAAGGGCACCATCCTGGAAATCCGCCCGCAGGTCGTGCTCGTCGATATCGGCTACAAGTCCGAAGGCGCCATCCCGGCCAATGAATTCGAGGACGATGAAATCGAAATCGGCGACGAAATCGAAGTCCTTCTCGAAAAACTCGAAAACGACGAGGGCATGGTCGTCCTCTCGAAGGAAAAAGCCGCCCACAAGCAGAACTGGGAAAAGATCGTCAAGGTCTTCCAGGACGGCGGTCTCGTCCGCGGCAAGGTCAAGGGTGTCGTCAAGGGCGGCCTCACCGTCAACGTCGGCGTCGAAGCCTTCCTTCCCGGTTCACAGGTGGACATCATCCCGCCGAAGGACCTCAACGAATACGTTGGCAACGTCTATGAGTTCAAGATCGTCAAGGTCAACGACGAGCGCAAGAACATCGTGCTTTCCCGCCGCGAAGTCATCGAAGCCGAACGCTCCGAACTCCGCCAGCAGTTCCTCACCGGCGTCAAGATCGGCGACAAGGTCACCGGCACGATCAAGAACATCACCGACTTCGGCGCCTTCGTCGATCTGCAGGGCATGGACGGCCTGCTTCACATCACCGACATGTCGTGGGGCCGCATCAACCATCCTTCCGAGCTGCTGCACATCGGCCAGTCCGTCGATGTCGTCATTCTCGACGTGGACAAGGAGAAAGAGCGCGTTTCGCTCGGCCTCAAGCAAATGTCCGAGAACCCTTGGGAAGACATCGAGCGCAAGTTCCCGATTGGCCAGCACGTCAAAGGCCGCGTCACCAAGCTCCTGCCCTACGGCGCGTTTGTGGAAATCGAAAAAGGCGTCGAAGGCCTGGTCCACGTTTCCGAACTCAGCTGGGTCAAGCGCATCACCCGCCCGAGCGACGTGCTCGAGATCGGCCAGGAAATCCAGGCCGTGGTGCTCGGCATTTCCATCGACGAGCAGAAGATTTCGCTCGGTGTCCGCCAACTCGACGCCAATCCGTGGGATGAAATCGAACTCCGCTACCCGGTGGGCGCCACCATCAAGGGCCCGGTCCGCAACCTCACCGCTTATGGCGCGTTTGTGGAACTCGAGGAAGGCATCGACGGCATGATCCACGTTTCCGACATGTCGTGGACGCGCAAGATCAACCACCCCTCCGAAATGCTCAAGAAGGGCGACGAGGTGGAAGCCGTGGTGCTCGCCATCGACAAGGCCAACCAGCGCGTCTCGCTGGGCATCAAGCAGGCCGAGAGCGATCCGTGGAGCCTCATCGACAGCCGCTTCAAGGTCGGCGATCTCGTCAAGGGCACGGTTGCGAAAATCGCTTCCTTCGGTGCTTTTGTCAGCCTCGATGGCGATATCGACGGCCTTATCCACATCTCGCAACTCAGCGAAGACCACGTGGAGAAGGTCAAGGACATCATCAAGGTGGGCGAAGAGATCGAAGCCCGGGTTATCAAGGTGGACAAGGTCGAGCGCCGCATTGGTCTCTCGATCAAGGCCGTCGGTTACTCCGAAGAGCAGCTCAAGAAGGAAAGCGCCAGCTTCGAAAGCCTCCGTCCGTCTTCCGAGATGGTGGGCCTCGAGCAAGCGTTCAACCTCGCATCCGCCGCCGCTTCCGAAGAGTGGAGCCCAGGCCAGGAATGATCCAACCACGGCGGTCGCAGACCGCTGCAAATCAAAAAAGCCGGACGGGTTTGCTCGTCCGGCTTTTTTCTTTCGCCTATCAGGCGGTGTTCATCGAATGAGGCCAACCGATCCGGTGGGGTGACAGGGAGGAAACTGAGCTTTGTGGAAAACAAAGCGACCTCAACTCCAGGCGCGGGCAGCCCGCATAACAAAACGCGCGTCGGACCTTGGTATAAGCCAAGGTATAAAAGACCTGAATCTCAAACCCAACTCATTGAAAATGATATGGTGGAGGCGAGGGGAGTCGAACCCCTGTCCGGAACGCCGTCAACGATGGTATCTACACGTTTAGCGGATCATCTGGAGTTTCGGAACCGCTGGGCCGACCCGCCGCGTTGCGTTTCCTAGTGTCCTGTTGGATCTCGATGGGAAACCCGGCCACCCGGTTTTCCATCCAGCCTTCTGAGGTGTCGTCGTCCCCCTCAGAAGGCGTCGGGGTTCGGACGTGACTGTCAATTAAGCAGCCAATGCGAGCTCGTTGGAGTCTGCATTTATTTGTTTTGAGCGGCTTTTTAGGAGGCCAGCCGATCAACCTCCACGTGCAACCAGCGCTTCAGACATTCCGTCGAAACCGGAACGCCCCCTGTCGCTGAGAGAATTCAAGATGCACCCGCCGGTAGCCGATGCAACCGGAATCTTGGATATTTTAGGAATGCTGCCGGCTGAAAAAACCACGGGCGTCGGATCCCTTGTTCCGACGCCCGTGGGCCCTTTGGGGGGGCAATTGTGCTATCCCTTACGGAGGAAAGACTGCCACAAAACGGCCGCATCGCCATTACGTGATCGCGTAATGGTGAGGGCATCAGATCCTGCCCGAGGCCTTGATGTCGTGATAGCGGTTGGCCAGTGCCACGGGAAACTCCGCAGCGGTGGAATCGAGTGTGAGGATGCCGAAGCCACCGAGGGCGGCAAGGATTTCGCGGCGTTCCTGGACGTAGCGGCCGGCTGCGAGGTGGCGCAGCGCGGTGGGAAACGAATCGACGGGATCGGCAAAGGCATGGCTCACGATTTCCTCGCGCATGCTGGCAAGCAGCACGAGGTGGCGCGAGTGGAGCACTTGCAGTGCGGGCAGCAGTTCCTTGCCGTCCTCGCCGCGCAAGTTGGTGAGCACGATCACCAGCGAGCGCCGCCGCTGGCGGGTCATGAGTTTTTCCACGGCCTCGGAAAAATCGCTGGGCGCGGGTGTGGTCTGGTAGTCGTAGAGATGGTTGAGCAGAACGGGCATGGCGTGGCTGCCTTTCATCGGCGGCAGCCAGCGGTCGCTGCCTCCGAAGGATTTGACCGCCACCTGGTCGCCCTGGCGCAGCGCCACATGGGCCACCAGCAGAATGGCGTTGAGCACGTGGTCGAACTGCGGCACGCCGCCATCCAGCGCGCGCATCCGCCGGCCGGTGTCTAACAAAAATACCACCGACTGGTCGCGCTGCTCCTGATAGTCGCGGCTGATGAGCATCTGCCTGCGCGAGCTGGCCTTCCAATCGATTTGCGAAAACGGATCGCCATCGCGGTAATCGCGCAGTTGGTGGAAATCCCGGCTCGATCCTGGGCGCGGGCGTCGGACGATGCCGAGCGGGTAGTCGCGGTGCTGCATGGCCAGCAACGCGAACCGCACGACCGGCTCGTAGTTCGGATAAACCTTCACCGTTTGCTGCGCGAGATGGCTGGTTTTGCGCAGCCAGAATCCCCACGGGGAAACGCGCCGCAGTTGGACTTGTGAAAAGACCGCCTCGCCGCGCTGCATGATTCTCACCGGATGAAACACCCGGATTTCGCGCTTGGCGGGGACTGCGCCGGACCATGGCATGGCCTCCGCCACGGAGTCTTGCGGGATGCCGTCGAAGATCTCGATATGAGCCGAGCGCGGGCCGGGATTCGCGAGACAAAGCATCACCTCGCCGGATTCACCGAATGCAAAGCGCCCGGGCAGGCGGCGCGTCACTTCCACTGGCGGCAGCAATCGCAGCCACAAGGCATCGGCCAGCAGCAACGCGCACGCTGCTGCGCCAAGCCATTTCCACACCGGCAGCAAGGGCGGCCAAAGCACGGCCACCAAGGCCAGCAACAGCCAGCATAGGGCAAACACCAGCAATCGTCGGGTGGGAATCATAGGCCAGAAATCCTACCCACGCGGCGCGGGCACGCCCTCGATGATGCCGCGCAGCACCTCGTCCACTTCCTGGCCGCTGATGGCGACTTCCGGCGTGAGCTGCACGCGGTGGCGCAGGACCGGGAGCGCTGCGGATTTGAGATCATCCGGAGTGACATATTCCCTGCCCTCCAGCGCGGCGAAGGCCTTGCCGATGCGCACCAGGCTGATCGCGCCGCGAGTGCCGGCGCCCAGCGAGATGGCGCGCGACTCGCGGGTGGCCTGGGCGATGGCCACCGCGTAAGCAACGACCTCCGGCACCACCTGAATGGCGGCCGTGACTTGTTGCGCGGCGACGATTTCCCGCGGGCCGCAGACGAGCTCCACGGCATCGGAGGCTTCACCGGGCACTTCGGCGGCGGCGCGTTGCACGATGCGGCACTCGGCCTCGCGTGCGGGATAGCCGATAAGGATTTTCATGATGAAGCGGTCGAGCTGCGCCTCGGGCAGCGGATAGGTGCCTTCGTGCTCCACCGGATTCTGGGTGGCGAGCGTCATGAACGGCGGCGGAAGTTTCAGCGTCTCGCCATCAATGGTCACCTGCCGCTCCTGCATCACTTCCAACAGGGCCGCCTGGGTTTTCGCGGGCGCACGGTTGATTTCATCGGCTAACAGAAGATTCGTGAAGACCGGCCCCTGGCGGAGCTGGAAGGTCTGGCTCCTCATGTCAAACATGCGGAAACCCGTCACGTCGGATGGCATCAGGTCGGGCGTGAACTGGATGCGTCCGCTGGCACCGCCGAAAGTGCGGGCCAGGGTGGTGACGAGCTGGGTCTTGCCGAGGCCGGGCTTGCCTTCCAACAGAACGTGGCCGCCCGCCAGCAATGCGGCGAGCACCTGGTCGATCACCACATCCTGGCCGAGTATCACGCGGCGGATCTGTTCACGCATGCGCTGGATCAGCTCGGCAAGGCTGTGGACGGGCGGGATTTCCGGATGAAGCGGCGGTGTGGAATCTGGCATCATGGCATGGATGGGTGTTGGAGTGATTTGAGCAATTGCTGGAGATCGGCGGTGGTGCGGATGAGATCGCTGGCGTCGGACGGAGTCCTGTCTGTTAGAGCACGGGCCACGCGATCGGGCGGCAGTCCGGCGCGCTCGGCGAGAAACTGCCGGATGTCATCGCCGCGGCGGCCGGCGGCAAGCATGGCGCGCTGGCCGGATTCCGCAATCTGCTCGCGCAGCGAAGCGAGCAGCGACTGTGCGTGGTCGAGCTTCCATTGGAAATGCCCGAGCGCCTCCAAGTGATGATCGTAGCCGCGCAAGGCGGATGGCGGCATGGCGGCTTCCAGCGGACCGAAGCGGCTGAAGTTTTTCCACAGCCAAAGCAGCAGCAGAACGGCCAAGGCCAGCAGAACCGGCGACAGGTGCTCGCGCAGCAAGGCCCGGAAGGAAAGCCCGGAGCCACGCATGAAAAACACGGTGCCAGGGTTTGCTGACGCGGCGATCAGTGCATGCAATAAGGGTGCATGATCGTTTTCAGCGATCCAGCGGTTGCGGAAAAGCCGGCCGTCGGTGAGCACCGTGATGCGTCCGGCACCATGTTCCACCGATGCAAAGACACCTGACCTGCCATCGTTCGCCAACACCGAACATTGCGAATCCGCGTCCACTTTGAACATGTTGCCAGCAAACCCGATGCTCCGCGCGCTGGCCCGGCCGCGTTCGTCAAATCCGATGCCCGCACGCTCCAACATGTTGCGCAGCGCCGCCTCCACCACCGGCGGCGGATGGCTGCCGGTCCAATCGTTGGTCGCCGCGTCCGCCTTCTCGATGAGCAGGATGAGGTGCCCGCCATCATCCACCCACCGCTCCATCCGGCGGGTGAAACTTTCATTGCTCAAAATCGCCGCCGGAAGCAGGCACACCGCATCCCCCCGCTCCGGCGCGCGCCATGCGATCTCCGCGCGGACCTCGCCGCCGCTGCGCCGCACGAAACGCTCCGCCGCAAGCCACGGGTTCACCCGCGCCCGGCCTTTGTAGCCGGTCTCTCGCTCGATCTCGGTGTAGTCGCAGCCTGTTAGAAAAAGCGCCGCGGTGATTGTTAGACAAACCCTCCTCACGGTTCCCTCCTTTCACCGAATGGCCATTGCCTGCACAGCGCCTCCACCTCCGCATCCTCGGGGCAGCGCCGTGCGTAAGCCATGCGCATCCATGCGCCGGTGATGCCGCGGAAGTATCCCGGCTGCGCGGCAGCCCCCGCTTCCTCGACGCGGCGCAGGCAGTCGCCCTCGGTATCCGACTCGCGGATCCCGACGCGCGCCGCCTCGATGATCCTGGAGATCGAGCCGCGGTAGAGCAGCCCCAGCGCATCGTGCCGCCGGCCCTTGCACCAGAGTTCCCACGCGGCAGCCGGCACATCGTCTGGAAGGCTCTCCGCAGAAACCTCCATTCCCATGACCACCCGTGCTGTTAGAGGTTCCGCCCGGTCGCCCGCGGCAGAGATGCGGGCCCTTGCGAACAAGTGGCGGTTCGTCCAGAGCAGCCATGCGATGAAGCCCAGCAAGGACGCCACCGTCACGAACATCAGAATTTTCCCCAGCCACTCCGCCACGCCGGATGCGCGCAGCCAGTCGAAGGACCAGGATTTGTTCCGCTGTTTGGGCACCCGCTCGGTCACCGTGTGAACCTTGAAATCCGGGTCCGCCTTGACCTCGCGGATCACCTGCGCCGGATCTGCCGCGTCATCCGCGCGGGAAACAGCCGGCATCCAGCACAGACAGAGCATCACCGCCAGCAGCAGGCCGCCGCCCAGGCGCCTGCCGAGGCGCTTGAAGGCCAGTTCCACATCCCAGCCTTCCAGCCAGGTCCGGTTGTTGAGATAAACTCCGAAGCCCGCGCCGGTGACAAACACATCGGTGAGGGACATCGCCAGCATCACGCAGCAGACCACCGCGCGCAGGATCAGCAACGGGATTTCCGCCGGATTCGCGGGATCCCAGCTTTCCATCGCCATCTGCCAAGCTCCGTCCTGGCCTTGTGGGATGAAAATGCCCACCAGGATCAAAATGGCCAAGCCGAACCAACAGGCGGCAAGATCCCCTAACAGATAGATCCACATCACCGCGCCCACGCCACGGCGCGCCAGCTGGCGGCAGCGTTGTTTGTGCGCCTTGCCGCGCAGCCCCTCCAGGTCCTCCACCGCCAGGGTGACTGGCAGCCACGGCGAGAGCCGGCCGATGATGAAACGGTGGAGAAACCGCCGTGTCCACGCCCGGGGCAGCTGCCGCAGCGTTTCGCGCCAGCGCGGTTTTTCGCCGAACAAGCGTCGGCCGAGCTCGAAGAGCACCATGCGCGAGGCCGCCGGTTTGCACCACCAGAACAGCATCAGCCACAGCAGCGGCGACTCCCACAGCCACCAACCCGCCAGCGCCACCGGCACCAGCATGGCCAGCCACCACGCCGCGAAACAACGCCAGAAATCCCTGCGAACCAGCGCGAAACCAAGGTCCACCGCCTCCCAGTCGCTGCGCGGGCGGATCTCCGCCGTCACCGATTCAAGCCGCATCGCCCGCCCTCCTTCCCGCCATCAGGAAATATGCTGTTAGAAAAACCCATCCCGCGATACCAACCGCGTATTTCAACTCGGGTGCCACCGGCTGTGCCGACCAGAATCCCTCGATGACCGCCGCCAGCGCCGTGAGCATGGCCGCGCCGTAGATCAGTGGCAGGGCTTGCTTTGAAGCCTCCACCAGCGCACGGGTGCGCGGCAGGCGGCCCGGCCGCAGGATCGCCAGGCCCAGCCGCATGCCGGCCATGCCGGAAATCACCATGCCCAGCAGTTCGAAGGACGAATGCCCGCTCACAAAACTCCAGAACGATTCCGGATCACAGGCATGGTTCACATATCCGGCGGCCGCACCGAGATGCAGGCCGTTGAAGAGCAGGAAAAAGATGGTTCCCAGCCCGGCCGCCATGCCACCCGCGAAGATCCGGAATCCGATCGAGACGTTGTTATGGATATAGAAACAAAACATCATGAAATTGGAGCCATACTCCTCCCGCAAATGGGCGATCTGCTGCTCCTGCCCGCCATACATCCGCTCCATCGATGCCATGCCCTCCGCGCCGAGCAGCGCCTGGATCCAGCGGATCTCATGTGCGGAGGAAAACATCATCGCGAAAAAGGGCAGCCAGAACACCGCATTGCAGAGCCAGAACAGCCGCCGCTCGCGCCGCACCGCCCGCGGGAAATCCGCAATCACGAAAGACAGCAATTTGCGCAGCCCGCCGCGGCCCGGACGATAAATCAATTCATAACCACGGATCACCAGCGCATTGAGCCGCTCCGTGATCCGCGCGCCATACATCCGCGACTCCGCCAGCGAGAGGTCCACGCACAACTCGCGGAAACGCCGCGGCATCTCGCCGGCCTGCGGACCCCTGCCGCCTTTTTCCAAAACTCCAACCAGGCGTTCGTATTCCTCCCAACGGTCCTGGTTTTGATGCTCGAAGTCTCCGGAAGTCATGCAGGCGGGTGTGGCATTCAGGCCATGGCGAGACTGCACTCACGCATTCGCCGCGTCGATGCCCAACTTGCGGGAAAATCCGGCTTCCACGCCATGGTTGTCTTGCCAGACTCCGGCACACGTACTTCTCAGGACGTCATCGAATCCTTCATCACCGGCGGGAAAAACTCCGGTGCCGCCGGGCGCGCGAACTATCAGATGTCATTTCCGAACTCTGCGACATCCGGTTTTTCATGATGCCCGCCGCAAGCTCGAACTCGGCGACTACCTCGGCCTGGTGCTCTTCGGCTTGCCAATCCCATTGCCAGAACCCTGCGCGGCCTGAGCCATTGCTCGAAATTCCCGAAGGCGCGCAGGGAGGTTTGCTCCAATCCGGCCAGTTTGGGCATTCTACGGAGCCGGAACGAATGGCAGTTCGAAGGGCGTGAAGCTCCATTTGTCATTTCACGTCGGGGCGGACATTCCGGCCAGGGCTTCGGTTTGCGGGGCAGCGGTTTGCGAACGCGGCCATGATCAGTGATAAGGAATTGAAGGAGTTCTCGTCCGAGAGTTGGTCGGCGAACAGCGCCGGCTCGAGTCAAAGACCCGCGAGGCGTTCCGGAAAAGACTCTGAAGAGACATCAAAGGCGCAAGCCGGCACCGCGGCCGGCGGGCATTGGCGTGCCTTGACGGGAGGGATGAGCAGTGGTCTCTGCGAGACCCACGCATGGGGTTGTCGCCGCAAGGGACATTGAAAACGTTCCTGCGGAAATTCGGCTGGAGGCAGCAGCTAACATGCCGAACACTCTTGGTCTGCGACCCTCGCTGCATGCCACTCCATTAGCTCTTATCCGGGCAGCGCGTCGCGTGAAATGCCGCGCAACTCAAAGACCTTGAAGATGGTTTCCTCTATCAGGTTGTTCGGGCATGAGGCGCCGGCGGTGATGCCCACCGTGACGGCCTGCTCCGGTTCCAGCCACTTGGCATGGTGCGAAGTGACCTCCTGTTTCCGGTGAAGATCATAATGCACAATCTCCTCCAGCGAACGGATGCATGAGGCGTCGCGGATGAAAAAGGTCGGCACTTCCGGTTCCGCGATCTCGACCAGGTGTGCGGTGTTGGAACTGTTATAACCGCCGACCACCAGCAGCACGTCCATTGGATTCCTGAGCATCTCGAACAAGGCGTCCTGGCGCTCCTGCGTGGCACCGCAGATGGTGTCGAAAAAATGGAAAGAGCCGGCATTGCCATCACGATCCTCAACCGCCTTGCGGATCCGCCGCTGGATTTCCTCGGTCTCGCTCTTGAGCATGGTCGTCTGGTTGGCCACGCCCACTTTGCTGAGATGAACGTCCGGATCGAACCCCGGCGAGTGACTGCCCTCAAAGCGCGCGAGGAACTCCGCCTTGTCGCCACCGCGGCGGATGTAATCGCAGACGGAATCGACATCCGCGAGCGTGAGCACGATGAGGTAGTGTCCACCGCCATTCTCGCCAAGGGCGCGCGAGGCGGTGGCGCGGGTTTCCTCATGATTGGCCTTGCCGTGGATGATGGAAGTGACGCCGTCCTTGGCGTAGCCGCGCACGCGCCGCCAGACTTTCATGACATCACCGCAGGTGGTGTCCACGACGTAGCAGCCCTTTTCCGCCACTTTTTCCATGAATGCGGTAGGCGCGCCAAAGGCCGGAACAATGACCACATCGTCCTCGGTGAGATCCTCGTAATCTCCTGTTAGATCCTGCCACGGCAGGGAAACAATGCCCATTTCCCGCAGGTGGCCGTTCACATCCGGATTGTGGATGATCTCGCCAATCAAAAAGATCCGCTGATCGGGAAATACGCGGCGAGAGGCGTAGGCGAGGTCGATGGCGCGCTCCACGCCATAGCAGAAGCCGAATTGTTCGGCGAGCAGCAGGGTCGTATTGCCAACGGTGATCCTGCCGCCGCTGTCGCGCAGTTTCTCGACGATGGACGAGTGGAAATGCACCGCCACCTCCGCGGCAACGAGTTCCATCACATCCGGCCGGCGGATGTTGATGCGGGGGCGTTTGCTCTCGGCGGATGCGCTGCTCATGGCTGCTGGATATAGTCCGGAATCGAGGATCCGCCAGCGCATTTCATACAATCGCTTGCGCCCGCTCTTGAATCCGCGTCAAATCCCCCTGCCCATGACACCTGATTTCATTCGCGACGCCCTCCGCCAAGTCCGCTACCCCGGATTTTCCCGGGACATCATTTCCTTCGGCCTCGTCAAGGAGGTCACCTGCGAACCCGGCATGACCACGGTGCGCATCGAGGTGCAGACACGCGACCCCAAGGTGCCGGAGCAGATTTTCCAAGACTGCCACGCGGTTCTTGATCCGCTGCCGGATGTCGGCACCGTGAAGGTGGAAATCGAAATCAAGGACGCGCCCGCCGCCGCAGGACTGGCCGGCACCGTCGGAAAATCCAGCATCCCCGGAGTGAAACGCATCGTCGCCGTGGCCTCCGGAAAGGGCGGGGTGGGCAAATCCACCGTCGCCGCCAACCTCGCCGTCGCCCTTGCCGCCACCGGCGCCAAGGTCGGACTCTGCGATTGCGACCTCTACGGCCCGTCGATGGCCCAGATGTTCGGCGTGAACGAGCGGCCGATGGCCAATGACCAGGACGAGATCATCCCGCTCGAAGCGCATGGCATCAAGTTGATGTCGATGGGTTTCCTGTTGGAAGACCGCTCGCCGGTAATCGTGCGGGGCCCCATGGCCACCCGTTACACCCAGCAGTTCCTCCGCCAGGTGGCATGGGAGGAACTCGATTACCTCATACTCGACCTGCCGCCCGGCACCGGCGACATCCAACTCACCATCGTGCAAACCGTCAGCGTGGATGGCGTGGTGATCGTCACCACCCCGCAGGAAGTGGCCTTGATCGATGCGCGCAAGGCGGTTTCCATGTTCGCCAAGGTGAATGTGCCGGTTCTCGGCCTGATTGAAAACATGGCATGGTTCGAGTGCGATGCCGGAAAAAGATATTATCTCTTCGGCGAAGGCGGCGGAGTGCGCGAGGCGGAAATCCTCAACGTGCCGCTGCTTGGCCGCATCCCGATCGACATCGCCACCCGCGAGCGGGGTGATGCAGGAACCCCTGTCGCACTGCTCGAACCGCAACAAAACAAGGTGTCCGCCGCGTTTCATGAAATCGCAGCCGGAATACGGACCCATGTCCCACAGTCCTGAGCATCAATCTTGCCTCAGGATCAATGAAAGAAGCACGCATTCTGTCCGCTTCGATCTCAGCAGCTCTGCTCTTGATCCCGGCAGGGATCGGAGAGATTAGCCCCGAGTCGAGGAGCGATAGCGCCGGACACTCGGGGAATGTTGCAACCAGGAAGATCCGGCCCCGGTAGCGGGCCGGAGAGGTCGAGAATCACTTTGGTGTAACCGGGATTTCTCGCACGCCTTTCAGGGTGCCAATCCAAGGAATCAAGCAACCCGGGGTGGTCGTCGCTATCGCTCCTCGACCCCGGGCTTTTTCTGTAATCCCGTTGGGATAAAGATCTTTTGCTTTCTCATTCTCCAATCCTTGAAGGCAATGGTCTGCCAGCCTTGACAGTGCTGGCTAACTGCCTTGTTGGGAACGCGTATCAACAGCAGCTGCGGAATGCCTGCATTTCATCAACTATCTGCTTGGCAGTGGAACTTGTCGGGCGCACTGCTGTGGTTGCGCGTCAGTTAGACCGCCGTACCCATCATGAAAGCCCCTGAGCCAGCCGCGCCCATTGTGGAGGAACTCGATCACGAGCTGAACGATCACGAGGGCATCCTGCGGGTGGAGAGCCACCCCGATCATGCGGTGGTGGCCGTGGAGTTCGATCCCTCCAAGCTGAGCGACAGCGAGGTGCGCTCGCTGCTCAAGGAGCACATCACCGAGGTGGAAAGAGCGATCCGCAAGCAAACCTTCCGGCTTGAGGGAAACGCCTGCGAGGCCTGCGCCCAGAAGCTGGAGAAAAAAGTCGGCCGCATCCCCGGCGTGCGCCGCGCCACTGCCACCTATCTCGGCAGGGTGCTCTCCGTCACCTTCGATTCGGGCGTCGAACCGGAGGATCGGATCGCCGAGGATCTCCGGAAAACCGGGGCCGATATCCACCCGCTCGCGCCCCGGTCCACGGAGCGCCGCACATTTTGGCAGAAAACCCGCGCCGGAGATCTCAACGAGGAGATTTCCTGCGGTCTGGGCCTGGCATTTCTAATCGCCGCGCTGATCGTGGAGAAATCCACGGCTGTCGGCCCGCTGACGCATGTGCTCTACACCGGAGCCTACATTTTCGCCGGCCAGCAGGGCGTGCGTTCCGCCATCGCCTCGCTGCGTGAAAAGGTGCTCGATGTGGATGTGCTGATGGTGCTCGCCGCAATCGGCGCGGCCTTGATCGGCGCTCCCTTCGAAGGCGCGCTGCTGCTTTTCCTGTTCAGCTTTTCCAACGTGCTGCAGCGCCATGCGATGGACCGCACTCAACGGGCGATCGAGTCGCTGCTCACACTGCGCCCCAGCGAGGCCTTGGTCAAACGGGTAGGAGGCAACATCAAGCTGCCGGTCGAGGAGATCGGCATCGGCGAGATTGTCATCGTGCGGCCCGGCGAACAGATCGCGGTGGACGGCGTGCTGTCCGAGGGAAGCACCAACGTTGACGAGTCCTCTCTAACAGGTGAGTCGATGCCGGTTTCCAAAGCCGTGGGCAGCCCGTTGTTTGCCGGCACCATCAACCAGAGCGGCGGCATCGAGCTGAAAGTCACCAAGCGCGCCGAGGATTCGACACTGGCCCGCATGGTCAAACTCGTCGCCGAGGCGCAGGCGGAAAAATCAAAGACCCAGCGTTTCCTCGAACGCGCGGAACAATACTATGCGATGGGCGTCATCGCCTTCACCATCGGTGTGTTCCTCGTGCCATTCCTCTTCATGGACGAGGATTTTCCCAAGGCGTTTTACCGCGCGATGACGATCATGGTGGTCGCCTCGCCCTGTGCCTTGATCATTTCCACTCCCGCCACCGTTCTGTCAGCCATCGGCGGAGCGGCACGCCGCGGCATCCTCATCAAGGGCGGCTCGCATCTCGAACGCGCCGCGCACATCGACATCGTCGCCATCGACAAGACCGGCACCCTCACCGTCGGCAAGCCTTCTCTAACCGAAATTGTCACGACGGGGGGCGTCCACCCGCTTTCCGGCAAGCTGCCGGATGAAGCGCGACGCCTGTTGGAAATCGCCGCCGCGCTGGAAGCCCGCTCCGAGCACCCGCTGGCCCACGCCATCGTCGTGAGTGCCGCCGCGCTGGGCATCGAGCCAGCCGCCGCCATGGATTTCCAATCGACCGCCGGCAAGGGAGCCGAGGCCACGGTTGGCGGGACCCGCCATGTGGTCGGCAGCGAGCGGTTGTTTCGCGAAATCAAGGCCAGCGGCATGGCAGCCTTGGAACAACACTCCGCCCCGCTGCAGGCGATGGGCAAGACCTGTGTCTGGCTCGGCCTCCGCGATGGCGACTCAGTGAAAGCCGAAGCCGTGCTCGTCATGGCGGACACCATCCGCCCCGCCGCCCGTGAACTTTCCGCGGAGCTTCACCGGCTGGGCGTGAAAAAAGTCGTGATGCTTACCGGCGACCAGCGTCCCGTGGCGGAAGCCATCGCCCGCGAGGCGGCGGTGGATGAGGTGCATGCCGGGCTGCTGCCCGAGGACAAGCTGCAGATCATCCGCCAACTCAAACTTGAAGGCTCGGTGATGATGGTGGGCGATGGAGTGAACGACGCGCCCGCACTCGCCACCTCCGATCTCGGCGTGGCGATGGGTGCGGCCGGCACCGATGTGGCCATGGAAACCGCCGACATCGTGCTGATGGGCGACCGCCTGGAAAACATCCCGCTGCTGCTGGCCCACACCCGCCGCGCGCGCCGCGTCTTGCTTCAAAACCTGATCTTCGCCAGCGCGGTGATCGTCGTGCTGGTGATTTCCGCACTGGGATTCTCGCTGGCCTTGCCGCTCGGAGTGATCGGCCACGAGGGCAGCACCGTGCTCGTCTGCCTCAACGGCCTGCGCCTGCTGATGATCGGAAAATCACCCGCGCACTGAAGGGCATGCGCATCAGGCTTATATACCATTTGCCTCTTGAGTCAGGATGTCTGGTATTGACTCTTATTTCCCCGCTACCCCGGCAAGCGCATCCGGAAACGGCCCGCATCAACGCCGCCACCATCAATCCCAGCAAACCCGCTGGGTGGATGCTCGTGCCATACTTGGCGTGGGTTTCCTTTGCCGCTTTCCTCAACTACACCTTGTGGCGGATGAACCCGGGGTGAGAATGAGAGGAGCCGGATCCAAATGTCTTCATGTGGCGACGTTTTCAATATCAGCGGATGAAACGAGCCAACTCACCTCATTCTCCCTCCACACCGTCAACAATCGCCCTGGCCCGTGAGAGCGAACCGAGATTGAAGGCGTTGGTGTAGCCGAGGCTTTTCAATTTCTTCACGGCGACGCCACTTCGCATTCCGCTCTGGCAATGCAGCAGCAGCACCTGGTTCCTGTCAGGCATCCGAACCGGCATGGCGGCTACAATCACATTGAGCGGAATGTTGATGGCCGTCGTCAGATGACCGGAGTTGAACTCACCCGGGCTGCGAACATCAATGACCAGCGCGCCCTGCTTCAGATGCTCCTTTGCGTCGATGGATGAAATCTGTCCGGTCCTCTTGAGCATCAGAATGACGGCGAGCGCCGCCGCAATGATGAGAATCGTGGTCCATTTCATGATTTCAGGTGGCATGTCGCAAATGAGGAAGGATTGCGTGAGGTGTGAAGCTACCTCAGAAAAGTTCAGGTTGCGAATCGGAATTGATCTTGGGCTTGCCAGACAGCGGACTCTGGCACGGTCTTTACCCGGACCCCATTCGTAGAACAGCGACATCGGAATGACACAGCGGCGGTCGTGAAATGCCTCTCGCCACATACCGCCTGCCAGTTTGTCGGAGCGGGCGTTGTTGATCGACGGATTGAAACTCCGGTGGAATCCCCAGCGCATGAGCTCCACCCGGCCATCGGCACGCATCACCACACCAGGATCGGACTTGCGCACCAGATTTGAGACCCGCTTTGCAGCCGCCTCATTGACCTGCTGCGCCAAACCCTTGGCACCGCGTTTCAGGGTGATGCGGTAGGTGTTGCACATGGGATCATTCTGTCATGGTGCGGGTTCCGTGTAAGTTTGGGAGGAACCAGACTTCTCCGGTTCTTTGCCTGCGCCAGAAGCAACGGCGGCATTCCCGCTTGCCCTGGTGCGGCTCCAGAATAAATCTCGCCGCAGCCACTCCCAAATCACAAGCCATGATCTACCTCTACGAAACGGTTCCGGGCACCGAAGGAGACGATGTCACGCGTTACGAAATCAAGCAGAGCATGCACGACAAGGCATTCACCCATCACCCTGAAACCGGCGAACCAATCCGCCGGGTGATCGTCGGTGGCATGGGTTTCATCACTGGGAAATCCGCGAACTCAAGGCCTGCCGTCTCCAGACCATCGCATGGTGGCTGCGGCTGCGGCAGTGGCGGCTGCGGTCACCGCTAGATCGTCAGCCATGTGCTGCCACCACATTGCCGACACCCAGACAAGGCATGGCCGATCCTCTGCAAGCTGCTGCAAGTGGGTGCGGTACTCGCCCGGCTCAGCGAGCACGCCCACCACACGCCGTCACTTTTTCAGACGATGGCCGACACGATGGCCTCGTTCGACACGGACAAGCAGCGGCGCTTGGATGAAACCATCGACAAGCTGCGCGCACGATATGGCCGCAAGGTGGTGTATTTCGGCAGCGTGCAGGACAGTCGCGAGACCGCACCAATGCGGATTTCCTTGACCCACATTCCGGATTTGGAGCTGGAGCGGGATTGAGGAATCCACCCCATCCAGCTTGCCCGGCAGCCCGAACCACCGCTACAACCTCCGCCCACCCTTGCAGCAGCGCCTCCACATCCAGCCAGTATGGGTCTATACCCGGAAACCCGCACGCAATCGTGTGCGGAGCCGGATGCTGTATGCGCTGCTGGCAGTCGCCGTGGCTCGACGCGATCCGCGCCACGCTCCCGGGCAGGCTGGTGTTAGGCACCACCTTCAACTGGCCAGACCTGCCTGCCTACTCTGTGGGGATTGCGCTCGGTGCGTGGATAGAGTGGCGATGGCGGCGAAGATCATCGGAATGACCACTCGCCCATGAAATTCACGACACCGACGCCATTGTGATGGTCTTCATCGCAAGCCACGCCGGAGTTCCAGCTATGGAGGAGGGATTGTTCTTTCCATCGCGACTATGCTTCATCGAAGGTCATAGAGATAGAGCAATGCCGCCCATCCGCTGGGAAGCATTTGCGGAGGCTCCCCAAGATCCGCATAGCGCACGGCCATCTCCAGCATGAAAAGCGCATGGAAAAACGCCTCCAGAATGGGACACAGGCACACGGCAGGCAGTGGCAGCAGCGGTTTCAAAAACAGGCAGTTAATGCTGCATTATACACGCGCGCGTGGAAGGCCTACACAGACACCAATCCCGATTATCTGGTTTGGCCATTGCGCGTTCTCAGCATCAAGGGAGTTTGCCCGATGCCCGCCGCTGCCGGAGGATTGATATTTTCCCGGTTCCGGTAGATGACAGCACTCACCATGAAATCCATATTTGTCCTTACGGGTGCCGGCATTTCCGCGGAGTCAGGCATTCAGACTTTCCGCGGAATGGACGGGTTGTGGGAGGGACACAGGTTGGAGGACGTGGCGAGTCCCGGAGGATTCCAACGCGACCCCTCAATGGTTTACCGGTTCTACAACATGCGGCGGCCGAAAATCCGTGATGCCGCACCCAACGCCGCGCACATCGCCTTGGCGAGGCTGGAGCGCGATTTTCCCGGCACCGTGACCTTGGTGACCCAGAACATTGACGATCTGCACGAACGTGCCGGAAGCCGCCAGGTCATTCACATGCACGGAGAGGCGATGAAGGCCAGATGCCTGAAGTGCCAGGCCGTCTCGCCTTGTGAAATCGCTCTTGACGAAACGGATCGCTGCCCCGCCTGCGGGATCGAGGGGACACTCCGGCCGCATGTCGTTTGGTTCGGTGAAACCCCGCTCTTCATGGAAGAGATCGGCCACGCGCTGATTCAAGCGGATCTGTTCATTGCGCTCGGAACCTCTGGCGTGGTCTATCCAGCCGCCGGGTTTGCCGCGCTTGCCGCCCGTCATGGCATCCGCACGATCGAAGTCAATCCGGTCACGACGGAAATTTCCCCGCAATTCGACGAGCACATCCGTGGTCCTGCCACCAAAAAAGTCCCAGCATGGGTGGATGGCATTCTTTCGGTGGCGGAATGACTTTTTTTGATCTGCGGACGTCTGTCATTTTATGACAACCGCCGCCGCGAAATGCCGCGAAATGCTCTTGAATACCCGCCTCGGATTCGCCATGGACTCCCCGACATCGCGAGAGTCTGTGTGACGAGCACAGACCGGCAACCTAGCAGAGACGCCAAGGTGCTACCGGTTCGAAAGAACCGGCATGTGGGAGCAGGACCGGACAGACCTGCCCAACAAGAGTCTCACCGGAAATTTCCGACGCCCGCTCTGATGTCATCAGGACGGGCGTTCTGCTTTACCGGGCATCGCGATGTTGTGAATCCAAACCACGACATCACTATGAAAACGCAAGAAATCTCCCGCCGCCAGAAATCCCGCGGTGCCAATCACCACCTCTGGAACAACCACGGCACTTGGTGGCTTCACTGCACCATCCACCTGCCGGACTTCACCAAATGGCGGCTGCGGAAAAACCTCCGCACCTCTGACGTGAGAACCGCGCGGCAACTCCGCGACCGAATCCTCGCGGACAAATCCACCGCCCTCGCCGCCTGAACACAAACAAACCTCAATCCATCGCAAATCATGAACACCACATCATCCGCCAAATCCAATCGTTCCTCTACCCGTGCCACAGCCACCACTGGCCCGCTGGTCTTCCAATACGAGACGCCGAAGGGCCACCGCTATCATGTCGCCGGCCATGCGCTTCCCCTTGAAGACAAAGTGGCGACACTCATGAAGCGAACCGAAGAACGGCAATCCGAGAGCCGGATGCGGGAAATCCGCCCGTCCGGTTCGATGAGGGGGAGCAGCGGAGCGGCTCCGCCGCCCGTAGCTCCCTACTCTGCTGAAAGACCCCACAGGTTTTCACCTTGCCGCCGCTTCCTTGAGGCGGGCGACCGCCTCATTGAGACGCGCACGGGTTTTGGCGAGCTCGGCATCAAGCGCGCCGATCCGCTCGTCGCGCTGCTTGAGCGCCTGCTCCCATGCCGTGACCTGTTGGCGGGCAGCGGCAAGCTCCGCTTCGAGTTGACCGGCGAGTTGTTGCTTGGCCGCTAGGTTGCGGGCGGAGGTTTCAGCCGCCAACTGGGTGGCTTCCATCGATTCCTTGAGCACCACGATATCACGCTCCAATGCGGCGCGGCGTTCGGCTTCCTCCGCCGTCTGCGCGCGTGATTCGGCGAGCTCCTTGCGCAGACCGGCAGTCGCCATGTCGAGCACATGTTCCCTGCGCCATTGCACGACCACCAGGCCGGCCAGGGCGAGGCAGCCGACGAGATTGATCACTGGCAGCAGGCGGGAATTCATTCAGTTCCTGGTTTCGAAGCTGACCTTTTCCACGCCTGCGTCGCGCACGGCATTGAGCACGCCGAGCACCTGCTTGTGGCGGGCCTCCTCGTCGGCGGAAATCAGCACACGGGATTCGGCGGGATTGGCCGCGGCCTTGAGGCGGCCGGTGATTTCCGAAAGGGTGACGATTTTCTCATCCCAGGTGGTCACGCCATTGGCATCGATGGCGATCTGGAACGGCGGGGACTTCGAATCCGGCACACCGGTGGAGGCCTCGGGCAGGTTGATCGGCACGCGCTGCATGTGAGTCATGCTCAGGCTCACCAGCATGAAGGCGGCCAGCAGGAAAAACATGATATCAATCAGCGGCACCACCTCGATGCGCGCTTCGTCGCCTTCGTCGCCGCTGAAATGGCTGTGGAGTTGAACGGGCATGGGAAAGACTCAAGACTTGAAGACGCAAGACGCAAGAGAAGAACAAGCATGGCAGGGGCTCTGGACTGCCAAACCCGGGGCGTAGGAGTGGTGAATGGAGAGTGACATCTTAATCTTGCGTCTTGGGTCTTGAAGCGGAGCGGTCTTGCGTCTTCGAGGCGAAAGCCTCGAGATCATGTCCATGCTCACGGGCGGATTTGACGAGCAGTTCGCTGTGATTGATCCAGCGCTCGAGGGAACCTCGCAGCAGCGCGACACGCTTGCGGAAGAAGTTGTAGGGAAGCAGGCAGATGATGGCGATGCCGATGCCTGCGGCGGTGGCGATGAGTGCCTCGGCGATGCCGCCGGATACCTTGGTGGCGGCGAGTTGTTCGTCGCCGACAAACGAGAAGGATCCCATGATCCCGACCACCGTGCCGAAGAGCCCCAGCAGCGGTGCAAGGGTGATGAGCGTGCTGATCACCCACATGCGGGCCTCGGACTTTTCGATCAGATGGGTGGCATCGAGCTGCATGGCGGCGAGCATCGAGGTGCGGGCGTGGGTGATGCCCTCGGCGAGGTTTTTCAAGTAGGGATCGGCGGTGTTTTGCGTGAGCTGCCAGGCTTTGGCGAAATCCCCGGTGCCGAGTGCCTCGCGGGCTTGTGCCTGGAGCGTCGGCCGGACCCGGGATTTGAGATGGAGCCACCAGACCACGCGGTCCAGGATCACGCAGAGGGCGAGGAAGAAAGTGGCGACGATGGGCCACATGACCCAGCCGCCCTCGATGAAGGTTTCGACGACGATGTTGGAGAGAGGCATGGAGGAGAAATTGGAGAACCGAATTCAAAAAACCGGGTGGGCGCTCAGCGGAGCTGGAAAACGATCGGGCGCTGGAGTTTCATGATGCCGCCGGGCGGAAACTTCCAGCGTAGCACGGTGCGCACCGCCTCGTTGTTGAGCAAGGGCCATGGCGACTCGGATTTCGCATAGGCGGAAATCACGCGGCCGCTGGTATCCACGATGAACTCAACGAGCACCGTGCCGGTCTGCCCCTTGCGACGGCACTCGGAGGGATAGCTCGGCGCGGGCATGCGGCCGGCCGCGAGACGGGAGGATTCGAAGGCACCGGTGCCGGAAGATGCCCCATTGCCAATCTGTCCGGAGCCAGCGCGGGTTTTCACCGGATTGGAGCCCGTGCGAGTCGCCACCTGGCGGGCCGGGGCTGCGCTTTGACTGCGGGCTTCGACGGGCTTGGTGCTGCTGCTGGCCACCGGCAGGGCGGGGATTTCCGGCAGCGGAGCCAGGTCGGCCAAGGGTGCGAGTTCCGGCGGTGCGGGCAGGGTTTCCACCGGACTCGGATCGCGGGTTTCCGCAGTCGCGCTTTGGGAAATCTCACCAGCGCCAGCGGCTGGGCCCATCTCGCCAATGGTGAAATCCTGGTCAAACAAGGTGCTTTCCTCGATCACCGCCAGATCCGGAGCGGCATGCTGCCACTGCGGCGTGATCACGACCACAGTGCCCAAGCCGGCGACACTCAGCCAGGTGGCGAGCGTGCCGATGTTGAGGGTGTGGAGAACCGATTGCATGGCCGGCGCGGGGGCTAGGAAAGCAGCAGGAGTCATGGTTGGAAAGGCCGCAGATGGCGGGTTTGCGGTTCAGAATTCAAGCGACGCGCCCACGTAGAAATTGCGGCCGTTGGCGGTATCGATCCCGTCGGCACGAACGCGTGCGAAATAGCTCTCGTCAAAAAGATTGTTGATGCCGGCCAGCAGGCGCAGGTTTTCGTGCAGTTTCCACTCGCCGGTGAGATCCCAAACCATGTAGGCGGGCACCGCAAAATTGTCGGAATTGTTGTCATCGGCGTAGTGGTCGTTAAGAAATGTCGCACCCAGGCTGAGCTTGAGTTTCTCCTCGTGGCGGTAGGTGAAACCGGTCCGCAGGATGTAGTCGGGCGCGTATTGAGGCGTATTGCCATCGGCCGGACCGCTGGTGAACTCGGCATCGAGCAGGGTGGCGTTCACATACCAGTCGAGCGCGCCATATTGTTCCGTGCCGGCCATCAGGTGCAAAATCTCGGCGCTTGCGGATGCATCGATGCCCTTGTGAATGGAGTCGCCGACGTTTTGGAAACTGGTGACTCCTCCGGAGGTGATGGAGCCGATCTGATCCTTGAAGCTGAGCCAGAAGGCGCTGACGTCAAACACCAGCCAATCCTGCGGACGCGAGCGGTATCCGAGTTCGAATTCAAGCGCCCGGCCTTCATCGAGATCATCATTCACGACCTGGCCGTTGCTGAGCGGCACGGCCTCGGTGAAGATGCGCGGGCGGTAGGCTTGGGAAAGGTTGGTATAAACCGCGGAGCGCTCGTCGGTGGCATACTCGGCACCGAGACCAAAGAGCGGGATGTGATCGGTGTAGGATTTGTCCTCGGTGAATCCCTTGTCGAGATTGACCTTTTCATTGACCTCCTGGCGGATGTTTTCCAGACGGAATCCAGGCGTGATGGAGAAATCGCCGAAGCTGAATTTGTTTTCCACGAAGACAGGCAGGTAAAAAACCTCGCGGTCCGATTGCCGGCGCACCTGGCCGGATGAGGCCGATGGCGTGGCACCGCGCGAATCGGTGCGCGGCGAATCGACATGATAGACCTGCACGCCGGTGGTGAGGGTGTGTTGCGCATCGCTGCCCCAGTTCAGGCGATACCGCGAATCGAGACCGAGGGTTTCGAAATTTTGATCCTCGATGTTGTTGGCCTTTCCAGTGGCGAGCGTGCCGAAGCCACCCCCGGTCTGGCGCTTGCTGTAGCGCGTGTAATCCGTCCACCAGGCGGTGGCGGTGAAGAACGAGTCGGGCGTCGGCTCAAGCTCGTAGGTCAGTGAGACCGAATCGCGGTCGAGCGAGAATCGGTCGTTGAGCCGGGTGGCCTTGAGACTGCCGCTGTTGAAATCCGCGACGCTGAGACCGCCGGGTTCGCCGTGATCCTCGCGGTAGGTGTCCGCATTGAAGATCAGCGTGCCGCCGTTTTCGAGCGAGTAGCGCAGCTTGATGGCGGCGTTGTCCAAATCGTAGTCGCTGTTTGCGGAGCGGAAGCCGTCGCTCTGACGATGGTTGTAGTAGAGATAATAGCCGAGTTTTCCGACCGTGCCATCCGCCGAACTGAAGGTGGAGTAGAGGTCGTCACTGCCCGCGATGTGCTGCGTGCGCAATGAGAACTCCTTGTCGGTGCGCGGGCGGTGGGTGATGTAGTTGAGCGATCCGCCGGGCTGCGGGCCGTTTTGCAGAGCGGCGCCACCGTGCAGGAATTCGATGCGGTCCACCGTGTCGAGCGGCGGCGTGTAATAGGCCTCCGGGTAGCCCATTTGATCGGCGTGGATCGGGATGCCATCGCGAAGCACCTGGGTGAACTGCGCACGGTGCGGGTTGAGACCGCGGTAGCCGATGCTCACCAGCGGCGAGGATTCCTCCGCCAGCAGCAGGCTGGGAGTTTGCGAGAGCGCCTGGCGGTAATTGTTGCCGACATTGCGCGGCTGCGCATCCATGTCGATCACCGCCGTTTTCTTGCCCGCGAAAATCGCCGCCCCGGCCACATCCGGCAGCCAACCCTGCTGATTCGTTTCGTCCGCTTCCGATTCGGCAGTCACCACCATCGTCTCGAGCGTTCTCAAGGCGTCCTGCGCCGTCGCTCCCGCAACCAACACTGTGCCGGAAACCCCGGAAATGATCACTTGCTTGGCAAAAATCGTGAATTTCATGATTAGATCTTAATGAGACTCAGTCGCAACAAGGTGATCTCACCAACATCTCCCTACCCGGTCAATGCGAAAATTTGGAAAATTTGGATCATCGTGGACTAATTCCCGAGAAGGCGGATTTCAGCGACTGTGAGACAGCAGCCGATTCTAGCAGATGGGTAGAAATTTCACGGCAATGATGCTCGAAATTCCGTTCGTCCGGACACGGGACCCCTGCTAGGAAAAGCGCCATGGATTTTCCGTGGATATGGCTTTGCCTGTTTCTGGTTCCCCTGCTCTGGGCGATATTCACCTTCAATCTTGCGATCCCGCTCAGGGATGACTGGTTCGAGGTGCGTGAAGGCACACCGGCAGGGTCGGTCGAACCATTGAAGGATTTTCTCGAACAGCTCGTCGTCGTGCTTCACATCACCGAAACACTTGATCTCAACACCCGGATCTGGACAAAGGCATGAGGATCTTGATGGAGGGCGTTGATGGGAAATTGTGGACAGCCGCGATGGACGTTTCCTCCGGGATAGGCAACAAAGCGGTCCGCACATGTCCGCACTATTGTCCGCCACAGAAATCCGCCTGACTTACGGCTACCAAACACTGCTCGATGGTGTGACGCTCGCCGTGGGTGCGGGCGAGAAAGTCGGCATGGTGGGGCGCAACGGCTGTGGGAAAACCTCGCTTTTGAAAATCCTCAGCGGCCAGAGCGCCGCGGATTCGGGCGAAATCGCTGTCCGGCGCGACCTGCGGATCGGCTACCTGCCGCAGGAGTTCGAACTCGATGCGGAACTCAGCGTCGGTGAAAACATCGCTGCGGGAGCCGCAGACATCGTGGATGCGGTGCGGCGCTACGAATCGGGCGACGGCAGCGAGGCGGAACTCGAGGAACTGCTGCATCTGATCGACCACGCCGACGGCTGGAATCTGGATGCCCGCATCAAGTCCACGGTCACCGCGCTCGGCGCTCCGCCGCTCGATGCTCCCACCGCAACGCTATCCGGTGGCGAAAAACGCCGGGTGGCGCTTTGCCGCGCGCTGGCCTGCCAGCCGGACCTGCTGCTGCTCGACGAGCCGACCAACCACCTCGACGCCGAATCCATCTCCTGGCTGGAGGATTACCTGCGCGGCTTTCCCGGTGCGGTGATCTTCGTCACGCACGACCGCTATTTCCTCGATGTGATCGCCACCCGCATCATCGAGATCGACGAAGGGCGCGCCTTTTCCCATCCGGGAAACTACACCGCGTTTCTGGAAGCCAAGGCTGTTAGAAAACAGATTGCGGAACAAACCGAGCGCCGCCGCCAGCGATTCCTGCGCGAGGAACTCGAATGGGTGCGCTCCGGCGTGAAGGCACGCGGCACGAAGTCGCGCAATCGACTGGACAAGTTTTACGAAATCGAGGGCATCGAAGCCCCGCCCGAGGAGCGTGAAATGGACCTGCTCATCCCTCCTCCGCCGCAACTCGGGGACATCGTGGTGGAGCTGGAGAATGCCGGCGTGAACGTCGGCACAGCGGCGCACCCGCGCTGGTTGTTCCGCCATCTCACACTCACGCTGCGGCCCGGCCAGTGCACGGGCATTGTCGGCAGGAACGGTGTCGGCAAGACCACTTTGCTGAAGTTATGCCTCGGCCAGATCCCGCCATCCGAAGGCAGCGCGGTGATCGGCAAGCGCGTGAAGGTGAACTACATCGACCAGACTCGCATGCAGCTCGATGGCACGGGCTCGCTGTTAGACGAGATTTCCGATGGCAATGAAAAGCTGATGTTCGGCGATCAGTCGCTCGGCGCGCGCGCCTACCTCCGGCGCTTCCTCTTCAACGACCAGCGCATCAACGAACGGGTCGATCTCCTATCAGGCGGCGAACGCGCGCGGCTGATGCTCGCGAAAGTGCTCAAGAACGGCGGCAACCTGATCGTGTTGGACGAGCCGACCAACGACCTCGACCTGCCCTCGCTGCGCATGCTTGAAGAGGCGCTCGCGGATTTCGACGGCTCGGTGATCTGCGTATCGCACGACCGATATTTCCTCGACCGCATCTGCGACCAGATCATCGCGTTTGAAGAGGGCGGCATTTTCGTGCAGCCCGGAAACTATTCCTATTATCTCGAAAAGCGCCACGCCCGCGAGGCGGCACTGCGCATCCAGGCGCAAGCCGCCGCCCGCGATGCGGCAGCACGACGCAAAGTCGCGGAAACTCCCGTCAAGCCCCGCAAACTCACGCTCAAGGAGCGCACCGAGCTGGAAGGCATCGAAAGCGCCATCCTGGCCGCCGAGCAGGAGGTCGAGATGCTGGAAATCCGTCTCAACGACCCGGATTTCCAGTCAACACACTTCGCCGAAATCCCGGCGCTCGTCATCGAACTCGATCAAGCAAAAGCCGCCGTCGCTCGCTTGTATGAGCGCTGGGAAGAACTCGAAGCCCTGCGTGCGGCGAGCTCCTGAGACCATGATCCTTCGAGATGAAGATCGCCATCGTTCACTATCACCTCGGACCGGGCGGCGTCACCCAAGTGATCGCCGCCACCTCGCACGAGATGACGCGGCGCGGAATCCCCCACGTCATTCTCGCCGGGGCTTGCGCGGAGGACCCACCGCCGGGATTGCCGCTGCGCATTGTGAATGGACTCGGCTACGCCCAGCCGGCGGAAATCCTCCATGATTTGTTAGATAATCTCCGTTCCGCCGCCCGCGCGGCGCTCGGAGCGCTGCCGGACGTCTGGCATTTTCACAATCACTCGCTCGGCAAAAGTCCGGCGTTCACGCGACTCGTCGAGCATCTTGCCTCTGCCGGTGAGCGGCTGCTGTTGCACATCCACGACCTCGCCGAGGACGGACGCCCGGAAAACGCCGCCAATCTCCAGGCGTGTCCCCTGCCCTATCCGCTGGCACCGCATGTGCATTATGCGTTTCTCAACTCGCGCGACCGTTCGCGTTTCATCGCCGCCGGACTGCCTTCCGCGCAAGCCCGCCTGTTGGCGAATCCCATCGATGCTCAATCGGCCGCCGCATCACCCCTGGGTTCACCATTGGTGCTTTATCCAGTGCGCGGCATCCGTCGCAAAAACCTCGGTGAAATCCTCTTGCTCGCCGCGCTGGCACCTGCCGGAACCCGCTTCGCCATCACCCGCGCCCCGCGCAATCGGCAGGCGCTGCGGCTCCACGACGGCTGGCGGCGCTTTGCCGCGGAAATGAAGCTGCCGGTCTCCTTCGATGTGGTGAATCGCGAATCACCGGTGAAAGGCGCGGGCAACAGTTTTCAGCACTGGCTGGATCATGCCACCCACCTCACCAGCACCTCGGTTTCCGAAGGATTCGGGATGGTGTTTCTCGAATCCATCGCATGGGGCAAACCTCTGCTCGGCCGCGCGCTGCCACACTTGGAAAACGATCACGCCGGACACGGCATCCGCAGCGGACCGATGTATCAAAATATCCTGGTGCCGAAGCAATGGCTCGATCATGACGCCCTCGATGCCTGCCTTATGCAAACCATGCGCCAGACATGGGGCGCATGGTTTCGGGAGCTACCGGAATCTTCTATAACAAGACCGCAAGACATGCCGGATCACGCCGACTTCGGAAACCTCCCCGAGTTCCTACAACAGCGCGTCATCCGCCACGTCATGCAACCGGGAAAATCCGGCCTGCCACAAGTGGAAACCGCAGACGGCTTGCAAACTGCGTGCAAATGGCTTGCACAAGCACTTGCCACACGCGCACCGGCCGCCACCAAGGAACAACTCACGCCATGGTCGCCACAGGCGCACTGGCTGCAGCTGGAATCAATCTATCAGAATCTATCGGAAACCACGCCGCAAGCGCCCGCCGCACTGGATGCCGGGCGCATCCTCGATGCCTGCCTCACCACGGAAAATTTCCATTTCCTCACCGCACCCCTGCCCGCCCGGCCCGCGGCGGATTTGAAATCATTCCGCGCGTTGATCTTCGATGTCTATGGCACCTTGCTGGGCGCCCCAGCAGGTGGCGTGAAACCCGATCCCACTGCGGATCCACTGTTGCGGGAAATCATCGCGCGCTTCGGCCACAAGCCACCGGACTCACCCAGCGCCGCACTTCATGCCGCGGTCGTCCGGCATCATCTGAGTGCCAACACCTCTTTTCCGGAAGTTGATCTGCGTATCCTTTGGCGCGAAGTGCTGGGACTACCACCGGATGAAGCGATCTCCGGTCTCGTCATCAAAACCGAAGCCGCATGGCATCCGGCGCGGCTGATGCCCGGCGTCGCGGAGACGCTGGAAAAACTATCCGCCACCGGCATTCCGCTCGGACTGCTCTCCAACGCCCAATGCAACACCCTGCCCACGCTTGGCGCCCTAACAAAACTCCTCGCGCCCGATCTGACCATTCTCTCCTTTGAGCACGGCGTCGCCAAGCCCTCGCCCGCCTTGTTCGAGTTGCTCGCCGAGCGCCTCGCCAAGCGCGGCATCACGAAAGCCGAGACCCTTTACATTGGCAACGATCCGCTTCACGACATCGAGCCCGCCGCCGCACTCGGCTTCAAGACCGCACTCTTCACCGGCCACCCGGATTCCTCGCGCGCCGGCGCGTGTTTCCCGGATTTCGAAATCCGTCTCTGGCCGGCCTGATCATCAGAAATGCGCTGCGAATGACGTGTGAGGCGGAGCGAGGGAGGGGCTCATGCCCGATGGTGCGAAAGAATCCATACGCACACAAACCATGAAGGAAACCCCATCCCGCACGCCACAAGTCAAGTTCCACAGCGGCCAGGAAATCCCGCTCGAACTCCACAAGGTCCGCGTTGTCCAGAAACTCCACCTGCGCCCGATCGAGCGCCGCAAGCAGGCCATGGAGGAAGCCGGATTCAACACCTTCCTGCTGACAACCAATGACGTCTTTCTCGACATGCTCACCGACAGCGGCACCAACGCGATGAGCGACCAGCAGATCGGCTCGATGATGGTGGCTGATGACGCCTACGCCGGATCCGCCAGCTTTGACCGCATGCAGGATGCGGTGCGCGAGGTCTTCGGCATGCAGCACATCCTGCCCGTCCACCAGGGCCGCGCGGCGGAAAACATCATCTCCAAGACCTTCATCAAACCCGGCGACGTGGTGCCGATGAACTATCACTTCACCACCACCAAGGCGCACATCGACATCAACGGCGGACAGATCCTCGAAATCTACACCGACGAGGCGCTCAAGCTGAAGAGCGACTTCCCGTTCAAGGGAAATCTCGACCTCAACAAATTTGCGGCCGTCATCGAAAAATACGGCGCCTCCAAAATCCCATACGTCCGCATGGAGGCATCCACCAACCTGATCGGCGGTCAGCCGTTCTCGATGCAAAACCTGCGAGAAGTCCATGCGATGGCCAAACAACACGGCATCATGGTGCTGCTCGACGTCAGCCTCGTCGGTGAGAACGCATGGTTCATCAAACAACGCGAACCCGGCTACGAGACCGCCTCGATCAAGGACATCCTTCTGGAAATGTGTTCGCTCAGCGATCTGATCTATTTCTCAAGCCGCAAAGTGAGCTGCACGCGCGGCGGTGGCATCGCCACCAACAACCTCGATCTCTTCAATCAAATGAAGGACCTTGTCCCGCTCTACGAAGGTTTCCTCACCTACGGCGGCATGTCGGTGCGCGAGATCGAAGCCATGGCCGTGGGCCTTCGCGAAACCACCGACGAGGCGATGGTCGGCCAGTCGCCCGCATTCATCAAATACCTTGTGGATGACCTCGACGCCGCAGGCGTGCCGGTGGTCACCCCCGCGGGCGGACTCGGCACCCACATCGATGCCGGTGCCTTCCTTCCGCATGTGCCGCAAACGGAATATCCGGCAGGCGCGCTGGCCGCCGCGTTCTTCATCATCTCCGGCGCGCGCGGCATGGAGCGCGGCACCATTTCCAGTGTCCGCGACGCCAACGGCAACGACATCCTCGCCGATGTCGAACTGCTCCGCCTCGCCCTGCCGCGCCGCGTCTTCACCCTCTCGCAAGTCATGTATGTGGCCGACCGCATGAAGTGGCTGCATGAAAACCGGGAACTTGTCGGAGGATTGAAATTCACCGAAGAACCCGCCGTTCTGCGGTTTTTCCTTGGCAGGTTGGAACCCGTTTCCGACTGGCCGGAAAAACTCATGGCGAAATTCCGCGAAGACTTTGGCGATAGCCTGTGATTCCGGGGGGGGATCATAGGATGTGCCGAAAGCACCACCGGTATTCCGGTGGTGGTTGTTTTTTCAAATGTCGCGGCGGTCATAGTCCAAGAGTGTTCGGCATGTTAGCTGCTTGTTCGTTCGGTCAATGAATGTGACGAAACCGTCACTTGTACTTTTTCCCGCGATGTGGATGCTCGCGGCTGTTGAGCAAGAACACCCAGCCCCGCGAAACCGCTCCACCGCCCTTCAAGGCGAGTGATCTCGGGCACTTCCGACTCCTGCGGGAGTTCGGGGAGGCCTTGGCCAAGGCGCAGGCCGAGGTCCAAGCGCATCCGGGTTTTCATGATGCCCGCCGCAAGCTCGAACTCGGCGACTGCCTCGGCCTGATACTCTTCGGTTTGCCAATCCCATTGCCAAACCCTGCGCGGCCTGAGCCATTGCTCGAAATTCCCGAAGGCGCGCAGGGACAGCAGTTCACATTCCGAACACTCTTGGTCTGCGACCCTCGCTACAATTCCAAATTCCCGACATGAGCACCGACGATCTCGAGTCACCTAATCCCGGAACCACTGATCCAGATCGACGGGTAGTGGCGGGGGTTCGTTGAAGATGCTCTTTTCCGCGGGGATGTTGAGTTTTCGTTCCAGCGACTCCAACCCGCCCGCGACTCCGTGCACCGGAAAGCGCTCGCGGGTCCGCCGCCAGTGGCCGGATAAGGCGTCGTAGGCTTTTGACTCATCGCCGAACAATTCGATCGCACGCTGCGCGACATCCATCGACGGGTTTTCATGCGCCTCCAACACCAGCAGCAGCACCAGCAGCGTGGGTGTATGGTTCATACCACCCGCTGCATAAAGTTCGCGGGCCAGGGCAAGAGCCTCGGTTTCCCGTCCCTCGACACGGGCCAGCGCGTAGAACCACGAGCGGCGCACGTAGCCGAGCGCCCTGCCGGTTTCGGCTGCCTTGCGGTAGGCCTCGGCAGCGGCGGTGAAAGCCTCATTGGTGTCGCGGAAGGCGGGCAGCTTGTTAGAGTCCGAGAGCAGGAACCCGAGATTGGCGAGCAGGCTCCAGTCATCCGGGTTGTTGCGGATGCCGCGTTCGAGAAACGCGCGGCCTTTTAGTATGGACGCACGCCATGCCTCGCGGCGGCGCAAGGGCGGCAGTTTGGAATCGTTGATATAATAAGAGGCGGCGTTGTAAGCCATGTGCCAGGATCCGGTTTCCCAGTAGTAGCGGGTGCGCGGCGCGAGATCGACGATCATTTCAAAAGTGCTTTGGACGTCCGCCCATCGCTGCTCGGTGAAAAATGTGAAGGCGCGCAGGTTCAGGAAAGTGGCCACCAATGTGCGCAGGCCGCCGAGCGCGACGACGGAACTCGTCTGGCCGATCTTCTCGCGCGTGCCGATTTCCAACGGCGGCGGAAACAAGCCGGCCTCGCGCATTTCGCGGTGCAGGCCCGCTTCATACGGCATCCGCGCCGCGCCGAATCCCAGCAGCGCCACCAATACCAAGGCGTATTTCAAGGATCGTTTCACGGCATCAAAACTCCTTGTCGGCGAAGATGAACCACGAGACGAACGTGAAGAACAACGCGTAATACAAACCGACCAAGGCGAGCTTCCCCAACGCGATGAGCGGCAGTGCCTGGCCTTCGATCACCGCGTCGATCACGTTGAAAAGCTGGAAATCAGGCAGCACCAGCGAAAGCAGCAGCGCCGCCAGCCGAGCAAACACCCCTTCCCCGGCCTGGCCGGCGTGCAGATAGACATCGCGCGCGTCGGCTTGGAAATGGCCGATGAAGTAGATGAGAAAACTGACGATGGTGGTGAACAGCGTGCTGGTAGAAAAGGTGGAAATGAGCAGCGCGAGCGAGGCCATGATGGCTGCGCGCAGGAACACGGCGAACACCGCGCCCTGCAGCGCGGCGTTCGGTCCGTGGGCCAGCGTGTCGCTGCGCAGCGAGTCGATCGCATCCTGCGGCCAACCCATCGCAGCGGCCATTTCCGCCTGTTGCGCCACCACCATGCCGGTGCGGATGTGCAGCACCGCGGTCATCAGCAAGTCCATGCAGGCCAGCGAAACGAACACCAGCATCAGCACACCCAGCAGTTTTCCTGCCAGATAATCAAAGCGCGGCACCGGCTTGGCCAGGATGGTGTAGAGCGTGCGGTCCTCCACATCCTTGGGCAGCAGCAGCGCGGTGGCCACGATCGAAAGCACCACGGAAAACAAGGTCATCGCGCCCAGCGACCAACTCTTGATCGAGCGCAGGACATTGGCACCCACCGACTCCGGCCCCTCGTGCTGCGGCAGGTCGAAGAAATTGCTGGCGATGGCGATCACCGCGAAGATGCCCATGAAATAAAACACCTTCATCCGCACCAACTGCGTGAAGGTGTGGGTGGCGATCACCAGGATGCGGCTGGCGTGCGAGCCTTGCAGGGGCATGTGATGGGTCTGGCTCATGGTTCTTCTTCGCGGATTTCACGCAGGAACAACCGCTCCAGCGTGGTGCGGGGTTTGCCTGTGCGCACGATGGCCGCGCCCGGCGTGCTTTCCACCAGCGCGGTGATTTTTTCCAACAACTCGGGCGTCGCGTCGCGCAGCACGATGTCGGTCTGGTCCTCGATGGAGATCAGCTCCTCCAGCCGCCCCTCGCGGATCATGCGGCCTTGGAAAATAATGCCGACGTGGTCGCAGACTTCCTGCACTTGCTCTAACAGGTGCGAGCAAAGGAACACGGTGATGCCGCGGTCGCGCAGCTTGAGGATCAGGTCACGGATTTGCCGCGATCCGACCGGGTCCACCCCGGCGGTCGGTTCGTCAAGAATGACCAGCCGCGGTTCCTGGATGAGTGCCTGCGCCAGCCCGATGCGCTGGAGCATGCCCTTGGAATATCCGCCAATGCGGCGGTCGCGCGCGTTTTCCAGATCGGCGAGCGCCAGCAGCTCGTTGACGCGTTCTGTGAGAACCTTGCCGCCGATGCCGCAGAGCCTGCCGTAGAAGCGCAGGGTTTCCGCGCCGCTGAGGTGTTTGTAGAAATAGGGGTTTTCCGGCAGGAAGCCGACCTCGTTGCGCGAGTCCACCTTGAGCGAATCCTTGCCGAAGATCGCGCAGTTTCCGGACGTCGGAGCCACCAGCCCGAGCAGAGCCTTCATGGTGGTGGATTTTCCCGAGCCATTCGGCCCGATGAGTCCGTAAACCTCGCCCGGCATGATGCGGATCGAGACGCCATCGACGGCGCGCAGCGGCTTGCGGCGGAAGGACGTCTTGAAGTCCTTCACCAGGTCGCGGATTTCTACAGCGGGAGTGATTTCTGCCATCGGCGGGCAAACCATGGGCGCTCAAAGCGGCGGAGTCAACCGGGCCGTGATGCGGGACTTGAGGCCTTGCGCCCGGCCGCTTGCCGGGTAGTTTCACGCGTCCAAACCCACCCCGCGTGTGATTTTCGTTAAACTGTCCGCCACCCTCGTTGCCATCCTCTGCGCTTGCAGCGCAAAGGCAGAATGGCGCAACGAGATCGGACACACGCGCCTGCTCCAGCTCGCGGCGGCCGCCGGGCAAAACATCCCGGCCGCCACCGGCACCGGCGTGAGCCAGATCGAGGCCAATACCATCGCCGGCGATTACGCACCGGACACGGCCAGCAGTGTCTTTGCCGGCAAATCCTTCACCTTCAAATCCGGAGCCTCAGGTGTCAGCAGCCACGCGAATCGTGTGGCTCTCAATTTCTATGGCAACGCCAGCCTGCTCACCGCCAACAGCACGGTGGATCTCTACAACGCCAGCAATTGGCTGGGCAGTGGTTTTCTCAATCTCCGTGAGGGATTCACCGCCCCAGCCAGCGAGGCGCGAGGCGTGCAAAACCACAGCTGGATCAGCACGGAAATTTCGGACAGCCAAGCCATCGAGGCCGGCCGCAGACTGGACTTTGCGATCAACCGCGACGGATTCATCAGCGTGATGGGCTTGAGCAACAATGCGAGTGCCGCCGTGCCGCTACTGCTTGCGCAGTCTTATCATGGCATCTCAGTGGGGCGCGACGACGGGCAACACAGCGCCGGCCTCACCACCCTCGACGGGCCGGGACGAGTCAAACCCGAGCTCGTCGCGCCGAGCACAAGTCCTGACGACGCGACGAGTTGGACCACCCCGATGGTCGCCGGTGCCGCTGGTGTGCTCCGTGCGAAACTCGCCAGCGCGCCATACTCGCAGACCGGTGCCAACCTGCCGCGCGTGGTCAAGGCGCTGCTGCTCGCCGGTGCCACCAAGGACACGGTGCCAAACTGGTCCAACACCGGAAGCCGCCCGCTCGACACGCGCTACGGCGCGGGCGAACTCAACCTTCATCATTCCTACCTCGCCCTGCTCGCCGGGAGCGCCGCCGCATCCAGCAATACGAGTTATGGCATCCGCGGCTGGGCTGCGGAAACCGTCAACCGCAGTTCATCCAAAACGTGGTATTTCACCATTCCGCCAGGCGCTCCGGGAACGCCATTCTGCGCTGCTCTCACCTGGCACCGCTCGGTGTCATCGCTCACATGGACGGCCTCACTGTCCAACCTCGACCTGCGGCTCCATCAGGCCAACGGCTTCACCCTCGGCAGTCAGATCGCCGCCAGCCAGAGCACGATCGACAACGTCGAACTCATCCATCAAGCCGCGCTGCCGCCGGGAAATTATGCCTTGGTCGTGCAAAACACCTCCTCTAACAACACCGCCATCGGCCTGGCTTGGCACAGCCTGCCAGCCGTGACCATCACCGCGAGCAATCCGCTCGCCCGCGAAATCGACGGCCAGCAAGGCGCCATTACCCTCTCCCGCAGCGGCGACAGCACCCTGCCGATTTGGATTCCACTCGGCATTGGCGGCACGGCCGTGCCCGGCACACACTACCAGCCACTGCCATCCGGAGTGACGATACCCGCCGGACAATCGTCCATTTCCATTCAGGTCATTCCCATCGCCGATTCACTGGCCCAGGGCAACCGCACGGTGATCGTCACGGTGACGGAGGATTTCGCCTCAGTCCGCGATCCCGCGCAAAACGCGGTCGTGACCATCGAGGACAAGCCCTTCGATGCATGGCGCTTTGAAAACTTCAGCAGCGCGGAACTCGGCGATCCGGACAGCAGCGGCGAAACCGCCGACCCCGATGGCGACCGACTCGCCAACCTGATCGAATACGCGCTGGATCTCAAACCGAAGGAAGCGGATGCCACGCCCGTCAGTATCGGCGAAAGCGACGGCTATCTGGCGATTTCGGTTTCCAAAAACCCTTCCGCCAGCGACATCACCTGGGCGGCGGAAGTGACTGAAGCTCTCACCAACTGGCAGGCGGCCATCATTGAAACAAACGACTCCTCCACCTTCGCCGCCCGCGATACCGTGCGCAAGGTCGATGCCGGGCGCCGTTTCATCCGCCTCAAGATCTCCCGGCCTTGAGTGAGGGAAAATGCAGCCCAAAAAGGCAAACCCGGATTCCCGGGAAGAATCTGTTAGCAAATCCAGCGTGCGGGCGCACGCCGGATTTGTCGATTATCCCGCTCGACGGAGCGGAAGCGTGCGCATATTTCATTGTCAATGAAATCGCTGATGGCCTGGGGCTTCTTTTCCGGCATGACCGCGCTTGCGGCCGAGACGAATGCCGCCGACTCATGGGAGTGGACGCTGGAAAGCGGCTGGCTCGGACAGGTAGGGAACAACACGGATGCTGAATACGAAATCATTCCCACCCAGCTCACGCTGCGTTCGCCGGTGGTGTGGACCTGGTGGCAGGATGATTCCGGCGCGCAAGTGATCGTGCGCAGCCGCTATTCGCTGCTCTACAGCACCATCATCCAAGGCCCGGAAGATTATCATCTCGGCTTCAACGCCGCGCCTTCCATCGAATACTGGCTGCCATCCGGCAAAACCTCGGTCTTCTTCTCGATCGGTGGCGGCGCGGGCTGGATCAACAGCTCGGGAGGCACTGACGGGCAAGGCCAGGATCTCACATTCAACTGGTTCAGCCAGCTTGGTCTGAGACAGCAAATCGCGGAGAACCTCTCGTTGTTGGGTGGATTGTATTTCATCCACCATTCGAACCTCGGCATGACCGATCCCAATCCCGGCATCGACGCGCTTGGCTTCACGCTCGGTGTGGGCTGGAGCTTTTAGTGAAGCCCTTTTCATCCGTAAGCGGCCCACGAGCCTGCAGGCCGAACAACCACAGCCAGATCAGCGAGAGCAGCACTGCGGCCAGGCCGACGTGCAGGACCTGCACCCACGAGTAGATGTGGATTTGCGCCATCACCAGGCCGAGCACCATTTGCGCCAGCACGATGCCCAGCACCGAACGCTCGACCCATCCCGGGCCATCCGCGCGATGACGAATGGTGAGCACCCAGGCCCAGATGGTTGCGGCGAAGACCACCCAGGAAAAACTCCGGTGAGCGAGGTATTTCCATGATTCCTCCAGCTCGCGGACCCAGGTGGAACGCGGCGCGTTGTCATGAAACTTCGCGAGTTCGTCGGTCATTTCGCGCACCTGAGCACCGATCACCCCTTCCACGATCACGGTGACGAGCAGCAAGGTGACGGCGAAACGCAGCCGGGCGAGCGGCACGGCCGGCATTCTCACGCGCCACGGATGCTCGGTGCCACGCCACGCGCAATACATCAGGGTGCCAGTGAGCAGCATCGCCAGCGCGAGATGGGTGGTCAGGACGCCGGGCTTGAGTCCGCTGTAAACGACCCGCGCGCCCATCCAGGCATTGATGAGCACGATGGCCAGTGAGGCAAAGGCCATCCAGAAAACCAGCGGCCGCCTGCCGCGCTGCCAGAACGCCGCGATGAAGGTGGCCAGCGAGAAAAAACCGACCGGCAGGCTGCAGAGGCGGTTGATGAACTCGGTCCACACATGGCGCGGATTGAATTCGGCACGCAGGCTTTCCTCCGTGATGGTCGATGGATCACGCCCCATGCGCCGCGCCTTTTCCTGGAAGCGCTCGATCGGCAGCTTGTCGAAATCCACATCCTCCACCGAGGTCGGCGGAATCAGGCAGCCCCAGCAGGTGGGCCAGTCCGGGCAGCCCATGCCGGAACCGGTGACCCGCACGATCGCGCCGACGAACATGAGAAACAGCACGGAGATCAGCGCGGCGGTGGCGAGTTTCTGAAAGCGCGTCATCGGCATGGCCGGACCATGCCGCGCAAGATCCGGATTTCCAGCGCAAAGGCGGAAATTTCCGGTCCGCCCGCGCTCAGGCTCCAAGACCCTTGTGCGCTTCGGCAGCGTTTCCGCCGCTATCCGCCGCAGGAGGAATCTCGGGCGCTTGCGTGATCGCCGCCGACCGAGGCTCGTCCGAGGAAATGGCCACGCCGATCCAGCGGAAGTCGTCGCTGCCGTCCAGAATCACCTTGAGAACCATCGTCAGCGGCACCGCCAGCAACATCCCGAGCGGCCCCCACACCCAGCCCCAGAACATCACCGAGATGACGACCACCAGCGTCGAGATGCCAAAGCGCCGCCCTACCAGGATCGGCTCCAGAAAGTTGCCGAGGAAATTGTTGATCAACAGGTATCCGCCGGCCACCAGCAAGGCGTTGGGCACGCCAGCCGCCAGCAGCGCCAGAACCACCGGCGGCACCCCCGCGACGAGCGAGCCGATCACTGGGATGAAATTGAGTGCGAAGGCGACGATCCCCCAGAGGATGTAGAAATCCAGTCCTGCGGCCCAGCACAGCAGGCCGGCTAGTAATCCCGTGGCAAGACTCACCACCGTCTTGATGGCGAGGTAGCGCTGGATATCACGGGTGGCACTCATCATGCGGGCGATGTTCGGCCCCTTCGCCTGGCTGATGGCCTCAAGCCTGCGGCCAAAGCGTTCCGCCTCCGCCAGCATGAAAACGGTGAGAATCAGGAAAATCACCGAAGCCCCGAAAAAACCGAACAATTGTCCCAGAACGCCGGTGCCCAAATCCCAGATCCTCTCGAAACGGATCTGCTGCAGCGAGGCGAGGTTGTTTTCCACGGCGATGCGGATTTTCTCCTGGGCATCCACCACTCCCAAGTTCTCAAGATTTTCGGCAAGCCCCTGCGAGGCATCCCTCACTTGCTGATAGATTTGCGCGGCGTATTTGCTGTTCCATTTGTCCTGCAGATCCTGGATCAGGACCACACCCAGCAGCACCACGCCGGCGATGAAGGCGAAGTCCACCAGCACCGTGAGCAGAACCGCGATCGAGCGCGGCACCTTGCGCCGGGTCAGCATCCGGGTGATTGGAAAACTCACCGTTGCCACGAAAAACGCCAGCAGCACCGGCAGGAAGAAATTCTGCGCCGCCCGCAGCCCCGCCACCATCAGCACAAGCGCCGCCAACAACAGGATCATCCTGCCTGCACCTTGGCGGTCCGTCCTAAGCTTGTTTTCAATCACAGCCGCAGTGAAGCCCGCCCCCCGCTCTTCCGCAATGCGAATTACCGCCACGCCGTCACGGCATGCCCATTCCATCCACATCGCCGCACACTTGCCAAGCGGCCGATGGAAGGCATGCTTTTCGACATCATGATGGAACAGCAGCCAGAAGCCGGAATCGTCACGATCACCCTCAATCCAGCGATCGATGAAACCGTGTTTCTCGATCATCTCGAGGTGGGAGCCGTGAACCGTGCCAGCCGCCATCATCGCCAGGCGGGGGGCAAGGGCGTGAATGTGTCATTCATGCTGGCGGACTACGGACTGGCCAGCACGGCCACCGGATTTCTCGGTAGCGGCAACACCCGGATCTTCGAGGATGGATTCCGCGAGTCCGGCATCCGCGATGATTTCCTGCGCATAGCCGGCGAAACCCGCACCGGCATCAAGATCGTGGAGGAAAGCACGTGCGAAACCACCGACATCAATTTCCCTGGTGCAAGACCATCGGCTCACGACTTTGGGCGATTGCTGGAAAAAGTGGAACTGCTGGCCACTCCCGGTTGCTGGTTTGTAGTGGCTGGCAGCCTGCCGGATGGCATTTCCGTGGCGGACTTCTCGCGGCTGCTGCGCAGCATCCGCGAGGGCGGCGCACGCATCGCAGTGGACACCAGCGGAGACGCCTTGCAGGCCGCCGTCGATGGCGGGGTGGACCTGATCAAGCCAAACCATCACGAGTTGGAGGAAATTCTCGGCCGCCCGCTGCCGGATGCCGCCGCACGGACCGCCGCCGCCATCCGCTTGCAGCGGGAAAAGGTCCCGCACGTCGTCCTCTCCATGGGCGCGGAGGGCGCATTGTTTGCCAGCCCGGATGGCGTGTTAATGGCGCAAGCGCCGCCGGTCAAGGTCGTCAGCACCGTGGGTGCCGGCGATTCACTGCTGGCCGGCTACCTCGCCGGATGCGTCACCGGCCTGCCAGCCGCCGGACGGGCGAAACTCGCCAGCGTATTTGCCCGGTGCGCGCTGGAAGACGTCCGTCGCCGGCTCGTTTCGCGTTCCAAAATCGAAGCACGCATGCGGCAAATCGCAATCAGGGATGGAGCGACCCATCTTTCCCGCTAAATGCTTTGCAAGCCCTCAGGGGCGCACTTAGAATCCCCCCCATGAACCACTTGCAACTTGCATTCATCGGCTCACTGGGCGGTCAGGAAATCGTCGTCATTTTCCTTATTGTGCTGCTGCTTTTCGGCGCGAAGAAACTTCCCGAACTCGCCCGCGGCATCGGCAAGAGCATGGGCGAATTCAAGAAAGCCCGCGAGGATTTCGAGAAGGAAATCACCCGTGCTGAAACGGACATCCGCGTCAAGGACGCCCCCGGCAAGGAGCCCAAAGACTCGTAATCCGGATGACTCCGCGTCCTTGGTTTGACCCATCACGCGGCATCGCCGCATGGCTAGGCAGTTTGGCAGCATGCGCCACGCTCACCCTGGGCCTCGTTTCCTGCGACAAAAAAAAGGGCACGCCCGACTGGGACACCCCCGGCGGTGAAGCTCCTGCCATCGAGGCGGCCGCACCGGAATCTCCGCCGGAGCCAGTTGCCGAATCCTCGGAGTCCGCGCCGGCCGCTGTTGCACCACCGCCCGCTGCCGATCCATCCACATCCGGGCTCAGGTTCATCGCTTACAACGTGGAAAACTGGCTCACCATGGACCGCTATGTGGACCGGAAGTTGCTCAAAAACTTACCCAAACCCACCGAGCAGAAAGAAGCGGCCATCCGCTTGTTGGTCGCAGCCACACCGGACGTCATCGGCCTCTGCGAGATCGGCGAGGCCGCCGATCTGGCGGAAATCCAGCAATCCCTCAAAGCAGCCGGACTCGATCTGCCACACTCGCACTACATCGGCGGCTCGGATCCAGTCCGCCACCTTGGCCTGCTCTCGCGCTTCCCGATCCTTTTCACCAGCAAACCGGCGGAAACCGACTTCCGTCTCCAAGGCCGCACTTTTTCCATCAACCGCGGCATTCTGGACGCCACCATCGAGGCCCGCGGCAAGCCCTACCGCTTTCTCGGCGTGCACTTGAAATCCAAGCGCTCGATCGAAGAAGCCGATCAGGAGGAAATGCGGGTGCATGAGGCCCGCCTGCTGCGCCGTCATGTCGATGCGCTGCTCAAGGAAGATCCGCAGGCCCGCTTGGTCGTTTATGGGGATTTCAATGACACCCGGCCGAGCAATACCTTCAAGACCATCACCGGCAGCTACAATGATCCCGGCTACCTCACCGCGCTGCCCTTGAAGGACTCGCGCGGCCACGCCTGGACCCATCACTGGGCCCCGCACGATATTTACTCGCGCATCGACTTCATCACCGTTTCACGCGCGCTGCGTTCCGAAGTCGATTTCCAGGCCTCCCATCTTATCGATTCCGAGGACTGGCAAATGGCCTCCGACCACCGGGCGCTGCTCGCCATTTTCTACTGAGCGACAGGACGCGGGGCTTTTCCATGGAATGCAACTTGCGGTTGCCTCACCCGTAGTTAGACTCAGATGTGGTGATTAACCCACATTCAAACATGAGCGCATCCCCATTCCAAGACCCCCGTGCCAACAACCTGCTATCCCGCGTGAGCGAGGACGTCGCACTTCTGCGCCAGGACATCGGCCATCTGGTTTCACACACCGCCCGCCATACTCTTCCTGCCGGTGCCCGTGACTTGGCGGAAACCGCAAGGAACCGCCTGTCCGCCGGCAGGGTCTATTCCGCAGCACATCTCCGCGCCCTGCGCGATCAAGTGAACCAACCAGCCACCGCATGGATTGGCGGAGCGGTGGTCGTAGGCCTCATCGCCGCCGGCATTTACTGGTTTTGCAAGAGCGACTGCTGCATGAGCGGCTGCGACGAGGACAGTGAAGACGCCGTCTGACAAGCACTCTCAAGCCCACTCAGGACGCTCGGCCTCGAAGTCCATCGGCTCGCCGCTGCGGGGGTGGCGGAAGGAAATTTTCCACGCGTGAAGCATCAGCGGCGGCGCGCTCGGATCGAGCGTCTGCGTGTCGCCTGTCATGCCGTCAGGCAGATAGGCGGGATCGCCACAGACCGGATGGCCCAAGTGCCGCAGATGCAGCCGGATTTGATTGGTTCGGCCGGTGGACAGCCTTGCCTCAAGCAATGCGGTGCCATCAGACCGACGCTCTACGACTTGGAAGTCGGTGCGCGATGGCAGGCCCGCCACCTCGTCAATGCGGCGGGTGCCGGTCACTTCAGGCTCGGTGGAAATCGGCGCATCGCAGGAAAACACATCATTGTCCGGGTGTCCCGCCACTCGGACGAGATAACGCTTGTCCACGCTGGCATCGAGAAACTGCCGTTGCAGCACGCGGCAGAAATGGCGGGTGCGGGCAAACAGCACGATGCCCGTGGTATTGGCATCGAGCCGGTGCACCGGCCGTGGTGGAAACGGTGCGCAGGCAATATTGAGAATGTGCTGCAGGGTGTTGCGGTGAAAGCGGCCGCCGGCATGCATCGGCAGCGGCGCCGGCTTGTGGATCACGAGCAAGGCCTCGTCTTCATACATCACCCGGATGTCCGTGGCCACTGGCGACTCGGTGTCGGGCGGGAAAACCTGCAAAACCCGCTCGCCGGCCCGCACGATGTGATCCTTGCCGCGGATGTCTCCGCCATAGTTGATGAATCGCCCTGCATCACAGCGCGCCTCCCATTCCGCCGACGGGATCTGCGGAAACAAATCAATCAACACATCCAGCAGACGCCGCTTGTCATGCGCCGCCGGGATGTTGACCGGCCGGCGGTTTTCCTGAGGGACCGAACCCGGCAATGGATCGCTGGCCCGGCGGATCGCCTCCTGCCGTGCGGCGATGCGCCCGGCAAGCAACTCGGGCTCGATCTTGTGACAATGCGGGCAGCTTTTCCCCTGCACATAACGCGGGTCTTCCTGATCGGTCGCGTCCAGCGGCGCGAGACAGGCGAAACACACCGCATGCCCGGACTCATGCAAGGCAGGATCCACGCCCACGCGCTGGTCGAACACGAAACAATCGCCCTCGTAGTGGTCGCCACCGCATTCCTCGAAGTATTTCAAAATGCCGCCATCGAGTTGATGGATGTCCCGGAAACCCTCCATTTCCATGAATGGCCCGGCCTTCTCGCAACGGATGCCGCCGGTGCAGAACATCACCACCGGCTGGTCCTTGAGCTCCGCGGGCAGTTTTCTAACAGCATCTGGAAATCCCCGGAAAGTCCTGATCCGGGGGTCGATGGCCCCCTTGAAGGTGCCGAGCTTCACCTCGTAATCATTGCGGGTGTCCAGCAGCGTCACCGCTCTTCCCTCGTCCAGCCAGCGCTTGAGTTCCGTGGGCGCGATCTTGGGCGAGGTGTAATCCGCGGGCCGCACCGCCTCCACGCCGAAGGAGATGATTTCCTTTTTCAAGCGAACCAGCATCCGGTTGAATGGTTGGGCGTCGCTGAGACTCACCTTGGGCGTGAGATCCTCCAAGCCGGGTATTCTTCGCAATCTGGCCAGCAGCTGATCGATCGATTCCGCGCTGCCCGCCACAAACAAATTGATGCCCTCTGTGCTCAGCAGGATCGTGCCCTTCAAACCCCATTCCTTGCAGGACCCGATGAGTTCCTCACGCAGCTCCTTCAAGCCTGAAAGCGCTGCAAAACGATACGTGGAAATATTGGTGACGCCCGGCACGGAGGAAAATCATCACGCCGGAAACCCGCAGGCAAGTTTAACCCTGCCATCCCACGGGTTTCACAAAATCGTTCCCGGCGGTGTTGGACATGAGGAACGCGTTGGCGCGGGTGAAGAACTTGTGTGCTTCGATAAAGGCAGGCAGACAGACGCCGGTATCAACGGGAAATCCCGAAACGGCTGAGCGCTTCCTGCTCGTTGGCTTGCACCCAAATGGCTGGGAACGGATCGAGACAAACGAAAGCGGGCACGGCCGCTAAACATCAGAGGATCGTCCCGGGCGCGTAGGCTGCGGCGGCGGGATGGGTGGCTTCGAGTTTGGCGACCGCCGCGCAGAATGCGGCAACCTGGGATTTCGCCGCGCCGGACTCGCGGTCGCCGCGGGCAAGGATGGCATCGAGCGTTTCACGGGAAAGCCCGAGCCGCGCATCACCGGCGAGGCGCTCGACGAGGTTGTTGCGCCCGGTTTTTCCGGCGCGCAGATCGTTCACCGTGGCCACCGCGTGCTCCTTGATCGCCTTGTGCGCGGTCTCGCGGCCGACGCCGGCTTTGACCGCCTCCATCATGATGGTGGTGGTCATCAGGAATGGCAGGTAGTGCGCGGTCTCGGCGGCGATCACCGCCTCGTAGGCGTCCATCTGGTCGAGAATGGTGAGAAAGGTTTCGAACATGCCATCGGTCGCGTAAAACGCGTCCGGCAGCATCACGCGGCGGACCACCGAGCAGGAGACATCGCCCTCGTTCCACTGGTCGCCGGCGAGACCCGCGGCCATCGCAAGATATCCTTTGAGGATCACGTGGAAACCATTCACCCGCTCGCACGAGCGTGAGTTCATCTTGTGCGGCATGGCGCTGGAACCGGTCTGGCCCGGTGCGAACCCCTCGCTGGCGGTCTCGTGGCCGGCCATCAGCCGAAGCGTCCTGCAGAAGGAGGATGGCCCCGAGCAAAGGTCTGTTAGAACGGCCACCACCCGGAAATCCAGCGAGCGCGGATAGATCTGGCCGACATTGGTCCAAACCGCCGGCATGCCGAGATGGGCGACGACTCGCTGCTCAAGTTCCGCAACCTTGGCGGCATCGCCCTCAAACAGGGAAAGCTGGTCCATTTGGGTGCCGACGGCACCCTTGAGTCCGCGCACGGGATAGGTGGCGATGACGTTTTCGAGCGCACCGAGAGCACCTAACAACTCCTCGCCGAACATCGCGACGCGCTTGCCGAGCGTGGTCGGCTGCGCGGCCACATTGTGGGTGCGGGCTGTTAGAACGAGTTCGCCCCACTGCTCCGAGCGTTCGCGCATCCGGCGCAGCGTGGCGACCGTCTTGTCACGCACGACCAGCAACGAGCGGTAAACCTGGAGCTGTTCGACGTTTTCGGTGAGATCGCGCGAGGTCATGCCCTTGTGGACCTGCTCGTGTCCGGCGAGGTCGTTGAACTCCTCGATGCGCGCCTTCACATCATGGCGGGTGATTTTCTCGCGGGCCATGATGGAGGCGGTATCCACCTGGTCCTTCACTTTTTCGTATGCGGCGATCGCCTCGGCGGGAACATCGAGCCCGAGATCGCGCTGGGCCTTCATCACGGCGATCCAGAACTCGCGTTCGAGAACGATCCGCCCCTCGGCGGACCAGATGGCTTGGAGGGCGGGCGAGGCGTAGCGTTCGGCGAGGACGTTGGGAATCACGCGCGGAGCTTGGGCGGCGGATTTTGAAGTTTCAAGCGGAGCTTGCCGGAATCATGCGTCTTGCATCAGCCTTGCACGCGCGAATCCGGGCCGCTAACCCTTCGCCATGCATCCTGCAGCCGGGATTTTCCGGCCGATGGACCCGCCTTCCCACTCATGCAGCGCTTTCACCACTCGCAGTTCGCCGACGCCCGCCGCTTGTCGGATCTCAAAGCCGCCGCCGGCCAGAGCGTTTCGGTGTGCATTCCCACCTTGAATGAGGCGGAAACCATCGCCGCGATCGTCGCGACCATCCGCACGGAACTGATCGAGAACATGCCTCTGGTGGATGAAATCCTGGTGATTGATTCCGGTTCGAGCGATGGCACACGCGAGCTCGCCCGGCAGGCAGGTGCCACGGTTTTCCTGTCCTCTGATATCGCCCCGGAAACAGGAACCCATTGCGGCAAGGGCGAGAATTTGTGGAAAGCGCTGCATGCCGCCAAGGGATCGATCATCTGTTATCTCGATGGCGATATTTCCAACTTTCACCCGGGATTTGTCACCGGCTTGCTGGGTCCGCTGCTGACCGATCCGGGCATCGACTACGTGAAGGCCTATTACGAGCGCCCGCTGGCCCTCGGCGATGCCATGCATTCCAATGGCGGAGGCCGGGTTTCCGAGATTCTCGTCAGGCCGATGATCTCGCTGTTCTATCCGGAACTCGCCGGAATCCTACAGCCACTCTCCGGCGAATACGCCGCGCGCCGCGCGCTCCTTGAATCACTCCCCTTCCCCACCGGTTACGGGGTGGAAATCGCCCACCTGATCGATCTCGCACGGGCTGGAATGCTCGAACGCATCGCCCAGACCGATCTGGAAAAACGCATTCACCGCAATCGCGACAACGGTGATCTTGGCGACACCGCCTTTGCCATCCTGCGAGTGATTTTCCGCCGTCTGGAGCGCGATGAAAAGCTCACTATCGCAAGCGCGCTCACAGACCTTCACCAGCGGTGGTTGATCGATGAAACCCGCATTGAACCGGTGATCAAAAAAATCCCCGAGCCCGAGCGACCTCCGCAGCGCGGCTAGAAATGCCGGACGCATCGGCCTAACTCACTGCGAGGACGTCGGCGGCCCGCTGAGAACCGTGTTGGTTTCCGAAGGATCGGCAGGCTCGTTTGACGGATCCAGCGTGAGAAGGAAACCCGCAGGCATCACCATGGTTGAGCCGAGACTGAAATCGAACGAGTCCGCGCCAGCGGCACTGCTTTCCGGCAGGCTTCCGAGATAGACCGGTCGCGCCCCGGCATCCGGGACGACCCATAGGTTGTAAACCATGCCAATCCCGGCGGGCTGCAGGTTGCTGACCACCAGCGTGCCCGCATCGCGCGCCGCATCGTAGATCGGCACAGCCATGGGCGGACCTTGCGGCAGTGCGACTTCAGCCACCGTTTCGCCATATTCAACATGCTCGGCATCGGGAGGATCAACGGACTCCAAGGCGGCGGGAATTTCCGAAGGCACCAGATGACGATTGGCCGCGGCAAGGGCGTCGCCGAGCATCGCGGCGAGCGATGTGCGCAGACCCGATGAAGCCATGGTTTCACCGGGCGGCAGCATCGTCATCACCAGCGGCAAGGCCCGGCCCGGGAGGACTTGAAACATCACCCGGTCGCGCTGGTGAAAGTCCTCAAGATTGCGCCGCAAAACCTCGATCTCGCCAGTCAAGCGCATGGTTTCCTGCTTGCTGCCAGCCTCCTCTTCAGCCGTAGAAATTACCGGCTCCACGCTCACCGGTTCGATTTCACGAACCATGGGCGGACCGGCATCCTGCGGAGCAAGACGCTCCCAAACGACGAAAGCCGCCAGCGCCGCAGCGGCGCACCAACCGGCCGCAGCAACCCAGAGCGGGGCTTTGCGCGGCGCGTGTCGCAGGCCGAGCCGGCGCTGCAGGCGCTCAAGCTCGCCCGCCTGTGGAACAAGCGGCTCGGCAGTGGTCGCGACGATGGCAGCCGCCAGACGATCCATTTCCAGACAGGCGCGCCTCAGCCCGGGATCCTGGCGCATGGCATCTTCGAAGAGTTCGGACTCATCGGCATCGAGCATGCCGAAGGTTCGCCACGCGGCGCTGTCGTAGGGATCAGAGTTCATGGCGCGACAAGTGGTTGCAAACGGTTTCCAAGCCCCGGCGCAGATGGTTTTTCACGGCTGCCGATGGACCACCCGCTTGTTCCGGGTCCGGTTGGCGCGCGTAGTCGAGAAACACCGCGCGCTCAAGGCAGGTCCGTTCTTCCAAATCGAGTTGATCCATGGCGGCCCGCAAACGTTGGCAGTCATCACCGGCAAGCACCTTCGCATTGGTGCAGTGAGCCGTTGCTTGAATCACCGCCTCCCGTTTGCCCCGGCGGCGACCTTGCAGGCGCTCGAGTGCCAGCTCGCGCATCGTCACAAAGGCCCACACAAATGGCGGCATCCGGTGTGGATCATAAGTCTCCGCGCGTTTCCACATCCGCTCGAAAGCCGCCTGCAGCACCTCTTCGGCATCACGGCGCCCGCCCAGCATGCGGCACGCGCCACCCAGCAAAACCGGAGCCCACATCGCGTAAAGTTCGGCGAGCGCCGTGCCATCGCGCCTTGCCAGCCGCTGGATCAACCGTCCCGCTTCCCCGCTCGCATCCTCACACAATCCAGAGGGCAAGGCGTGAAACGGACTTACAACGGCATCCATCATGCCGGCAGACTAAACACGCCCCCCCCCCGCACCGC
>CAXNHR010000002.1:0-47274 GCA_964202135.1 Luteolibacter sp.
GGGTTGCTCTCCAGCAGAGCCCTATCCGTTCCGGCGGTGAGCCGAACGGGAAACAATGGATGCGAGGATGCCAGAGCAATCGGCCATCCGGTGAAGTAATCCACTTTTGCTCAGTTTAATTCTGTCCACTTTTGCTCAGCCCGCCACAGTTGGAAATCCGGGTATGGGAAAAATTTAACGGTTTGGAGATTGTCCAAGGGGCTTGGGGCATCCACTCCGGGACGTTTCATGACGTGGAGGTGGATCCAAGGCTACAATGAGAATTGGCGGCGGACGGAACGCCCGCGCCACGATTGCCACTGCCCACTGCATGGATACGGCTAAGACCACATTCGAAAAACGTGTCTTCGTGACGGTAAGGTGGGGCGCAGCAGCAGAGGAAGCGCAGGGTTTCCTTGGCACGGATCTGGTGCCAGGCCCCGGCGGGGATCAGGATCGCATCGCCGGGGCCGACTTCGCGTTGCTCGCCATCGATCTCCATCACCCCGCGGCCTTCCAGCAGGAAATAAAACTCCTCGCTTTCCCGGTGCCAATGGCGCTGCGTCGCGCCGCCTGCCGGGATGGTGGCTTCCGCCAGGCTTTGTTGGCGCACCGGCGCGTTGGATAGATCGAGCAGGCTGCGAATGCGTGATCCGTCCTTGGTGGTGAAAGGCGGCTGGGCTTCGAGGGCGCGGATTTCCATGCCGCATTCCACCACATGATGGCCGCGCTGTGCGAGGCATTTGCGGATGCATCTCAACGGACGAGGGCGATCCGCCGGACGCGCGCCTTTCCATCGGCGGCGGGGAAGCGCAAGCGGAGTTGTTTCATGGCGCCGCAGTATCCATCGCTGCCCGACAGGGGGATCTGATAGATCCGCATGACGCCGTCCGCCTGAACTTCAAATGGCACCGTCAGCGGCTTTGCTGGCGGGAAATTCCGCATTTTCTCCGCCATCGCCTCCTTGCTCTGTTCGGCGGCCCATGAGTGGAAATCCGTGGCGTCATCACGGCCGAATGGCTGGATGACCGCCTCGGCGGTGAGAGTGCTCGCGCCATCCACTGGATGGAACGCGGCTTCGATCTCAAGTTTTGCCGCATCCTCCGCATGCCACAGGCGTTCATCGGAAACCATGGTGCCGCGGGGGGCCTTGGCGAAGGAGATGTCCAGTCCGCCACGGATTGGCCAACCGGTATCGGCTGCGTGCTCGTAATGCCAGCCATCACGGTCGGCATCGAAATTCCATGCGGGTTTCCGGCGCGGCTGTTTGGCTGCGAATTCCAGGATTTCCTCGAGTGACCCGGCGACGATGTGGGTGCGGTAGGTCCAGTCGATGTTGTGATCGAGGATGCGCCGCGCGAGCGGTGAGATGTAGCCGGTCTGCACGTCGTGAGGGCGGCCGCTTCCCTTCTTGTCGTCCCCGCCGGCGAAGCCGCCGCACATGCGTGCCGTCTCCGGTTGATAGAGGCCGACCCCGTTGCCATCGCGGTTGACCAGTGCGCACCATTGTTCGGTGGCGAGAAAGCGCGACCATGGCCAGCCTTTGCCATCGCCCTTATCGACGACCGTGGTGAGCGGCGCGCCGGTGAAAGGTTTGTCGCCGAGATAGGTGACGAGGTTGATGCCGAACTTGAGGCACTCATTCTCAAGATAGCGCATCGGGTTCGTTTCCACGTTCAGCGGTGGCGACTCCACTTTTGCCGGAGCATCCGCCACGACCACGGCAGCCATTGTCCACAGGATCGGGATATGAATCAGGCGAAACATGAGGCATCCCACCATAAGGGCACCATGGTGTGCGACATATTTGCGCTCCTCATTGCGCGCCGTGGTGATACCAATGGGCGATGAAACTGCGGATCCGCGCCACTCCCAATGCCAAGCGCAGCGAGTTGCTGGGTTGGGAGGATGACCCGCAGGCCGGGCGCATCCTGCGCGTGCGGATCGCGGCCGCGCCGGTGGACGGCAAGGCCAATGCCGAACTCAGGGATTTCCTCGCCAAAACACTCGGCCTGCCCAAATCCAAAGTGCTGCTGGAAAAAGGCGGCAGCTCGCGTTTCAAGACATTTGAGATACCGGATGGCACGGCACTGCCGGAATGATGCCGCGTCAGCTGTGTTTCAGCCGTGCTTCCAACTCGGCGGCGAGTCGGGAGAGGCGTTGCTGGTCTGAAGGTTGCGGCGGTGCGGGATCAAAGCGCAGCCGCTGATGCAGGGCGATGGCCTCGTCGAGCGCTTTGCTGTTGGATAACACGGGGTGAAGCCTGGCCAGCCAGCGTGCGAATGGCTCGCCGGGTGGGCGCTCGCCGAGGTGTTTGCGGGCGCGAGGCTCCAGCGCGTGCAGTGGAGTAAGCGTGACCGGGCCTTCGTAGCCGGTGGCGCGCTGTGCGGCTTCAAGCCTGCGGCGCGAACGCCACAGTCGCTTGGCGATGAATGCCGCCAAGGCAAGGCCCACCGCCAACATCACGAAGGTCACCGCGATGCGGTTCTCGGGCCGGTTGCGCCACAGGAAAAAGTCCTCGCGCAGCCGCTTGATGTCATCGTTGAGGCGTTGTGACAGGCGCGGTGTGCCGGAAATGCTGCCCAGCCAGTCGGGCGGGGTGGGATCGAAGTCGATCCACATGCCCGCATCCTGGTCCCAGACGCGGCACCAGGCGTGGCCATGGGTGCCGCGCAGCACATAACCGCCGTGCTTCACATCGCGCTCCATCACCGCGTAGCCGGTGGCGTAACGTGCCGGTATGCCGCCGGCCCGCAGGATCAATACCGCGGAGGTGGCGAAATATTCGCAGTGGCCGGCGCGCGTTTCTGTTAGAAAGCGGCTGATGGCCGAGCGGCCGGTGATCCGCGAGTATGGCTGTCGGATCGTGAGATTGCGCGTGTAGCGGAAGTCCCGGTGGAAGAACGTGCGCAGGATGGCGAGTTGCTCGCGTAGCGGTGTTCCGGCGTCGATGCCGAGTTCGGCAAGCGTGGTGCGGATTAACTCCCGCTCGGACACCGGGATCTGGAAATCCTCATTCTCGATGGGTGGTTTTTCCGGATTGCCGCCGCCTTTCCAGAAGACCGTGCCATCGATCACCGGATGTTTGGGGAAAACCCGGACGGTGCCGAAGGAGTTGCGCTCCACGCCATCCAGCGCGAAGTCGCGCAGCATCGCGGAATCCCCGGGCAGCGGCAGCGGGGTTTCCGCCGCGGCGCTGCCACGCAGTGTGAAGGATGGCATTTTGGCGGGATCCTGCGTTTCCCCGTTCCCGCCAAGAAGGTAATACGCCTCGTCGCCGATGAGGCGGGTGTCGAGGTCCGTGAAATCCGTGTTGTCCAGGCGCTGGTTGCGCCAGTTGGCCCCAAGGAAATTGTTGAAACTGGCGGTCCGCAACAAGCGCGGCGGAGGGGTTTTTACAGCGGGTTTCAAGCGCCAGGCGATATCCTCCGACTGCTGGACCGCGCCGGCCGTGCCGATCAGGGTGGAGACGAAATTGGGATCGAAATTCCCGCGCATTTGAGAACCGGCGCTGCCCAGCCATTCCTCGGCCTTCTCCAGTGCGTAGCGTCCGCTCAGGGCCATCAATCCGGCGAGTGCCAGCACTGGCAATAGCAGCAGCACACGGCCGCGCCCTTTCGACATCAACATCCAACCGCCCAGGATCAGGAGTCCGGGAAGGAACAGCACGGATGAGGATTTTGATCCGACCGTCGCCCCCACCATGGTCATCGCGAACATGGCATTTCCGAAGTTGAATGACGAAGTTTCCTCAATCAGACCGAAGCGCCGGCTGCGCTCGCGGCGGCGTCTTGCCAGAAACGAAAACGCGCTCATTGGCATGGACTCGCGCATGCCGTAGGATTGGATGAACTGCATCGGAATCATCAGCGCCGGCAACCATGAGAGCAGGTTCGGCAGCGCCGTGTAGCGGTTGCCGTCCAGCCAGATGAGCACCGCCGCCAGCACGATGCCGATCGATGTGAAATGCCATGCCTTGCCGCAGGCATCGTCGTTGAAATCCCAGCGGATGCGCGTCCAGTGCCGTCCTTCCACCACCAGCGCGAGCACGAGTCCAAGCATGGGCCTGCCCGTCATCGCGCCCCAGAACAGCAGCGATGTTCCTAACAGAAGCCGGGGTGGTGAATGGGGACTGTTGATAAATCAAGTGGGGAAAGGGATTGAAACCGCTTCAAAGCCTAGGCGGCAGTCGCATGAGGTCGCGGCCGATGTGGCCCGCTTCCAGCCAGTAACCGGGTGCGCCGGCAGGCCGCGGGCCGTGACCGATGAGGATCGGCACGCAGGTCACGCCGCCGCGTTCGAGATCGCGCAGCAGCTCGGCGCGGGAATCGTCCCAGCCGTTCAGGATGACCACGCAGGAAGTAAGGTCATCGCCGTGCTTGAGAACAAGCTGTGCCAGCGCCCGGTGGTCGCCGCTGCGGGTGGGAGTAACTCCGGCGAGCACTTCGAGCAGTTTTTCCGCGCGCTCCACGCCACGCCCTGCGGTGAAGACGTGCGCCTCGTTCTTGATGAACATCAGGTCGAGAAGCGACTCTCGGGTGTCGATGGTCAAGGCGAACGAGGCGGCCACCGACACCGCCTCCTCGAAGCAGGTGTCGTTTCGATCGGTGGACAGCGTGTCGAGCACCAGGCCATAGCGGGGATAGAAGGTGTCTTCGAGTTCCTTGACGATCGGGCGGCCGGTGCGCGCCCAACTTTTCCAGTGGATCTGGCGCAGCGGATCGCCTGGCCGGTAATCGCGCAGTCCCACGAATTCGCCGGAGGTTCCGATGGCATTGGTGTTGGATTCGCCGCTCACCTTGAAGGCGGCACCACCGGGCAGCTCGATGAGCGGCAGCGGATAGCGCCGTGGCAGCACCATCAGGGTGGCTGCCGCTGCCTTGACCTTCACGCATTTCTGAACCAGCCCAAGCGGGTCGGGAAGCAGCACGCGCAAGTCGTGCAAACGGATCACCCCGCGGCGCTGCGGTGTGAACTCGATGAAGACGCGCGCCTGCCCGCCGGGCTTGAGACGGATTTCCTCCTGTGAAAAACCACCGGTGAAAAGCCGCCTGCGGAACAACAACCACTGCCAGCGGAAGTAGGCGAAAGTCCGGTCGAAACGGTTGCGCAACTCTTCTCCCGGCTCGCGCAGCATGATGAAATCCTCGACTTCCGGTCTGGGATCCGGTGGTGACTCGGCCAGCCATGCGCGTGCCAGGCGGTGCCGGCCACAGTTGCGGACGCGCAGCGCCACGCGCAATGTTTCACCCGCAGTGGCATGGCGGGGCATTTCCCGCGTTGCCTCCAGGGTGGCGCGCCGCAGCAAGGCCCATGGCAGGCCGATGGAAATCATCGCCACGCTCAGCGAGAAAAGCTGATAGATCGACGCCCGCGAATGGCCGATGCCAAGGCAGGTGGCGAGGATGAGCACGATGCCGAGCGAGGCCCCGGCGGGCCGCAGCCGGCGGTGGATGAAGTGATGGATGCCGGAGCTCCGGAAATAAATGCGGTGCAACCTGCGGTCGAACTTCTCGCTGCGGGGCAGCGTGCCGGTTGCTGCGGGCGCTGGTGGATTGGCATGCATTTCCTGTCGTTTCAAACCGGCACGGGTGTGCTCTCGATCAGGTCCGCCACGATCTGGCGGGTGCTCGCACCGGAATATTTCGCCTCAGGGGCAAGCACCATCCGGTGCGCGATCACGTCCGCCGCCACCGACTGGATCAACTCCGGTGACACGAAATCACCACCCTCGAAAACGGCCAGCGCCTGGGAAACCTTCATCAAGGCCAGCGAAGCGCGCGGGCTGGCGGCCAGTTGGATCTTCGGATGGCCGCGGGTGGCTCCGACCAGGGTGACCACGTAATGGCGCAGTTCGTCGCTGAAGCGCACGCGGCGCGCGGCGGCCATCAATTCGAGGATCTCCTCGCGCGTGACCACCGGTTCGAGACTGTCCACCGGATGGCTTTCCATTTGATCGGCAAGGATCGCGGCCTCTTCGCCGGCGCTCACATAGCCGAGCGCACACTGCATCATGAAGCGGTCCATCTGTGCTTCCGGCAGCGGATAGGTGCCGCGGAATTCGACCGGGTTCTGGGTGGCGATCACGAAGAACAGCCCGTTGAGATCGTGCCGCAATCCCTCGATGGTCGCCTGGCGCTCGCCCATCGCCTCCAGCAGGGCGCTCTGGGTCCGCGGCGAGGCCCGGTTGATTTCATCGGCCAGCAGGATGTCGGTGAAAACCGGTCCCGGATGGAAACGGAACTCCTGCGTGCGCGGATCCAGCACCGAGATGCCGAGGATGTCGGATGGCAGCAGGTCGGGAGTGAACTGGACGCGCTTGAAGACCGCGCCGCCGATGGCCTTGGCGATGGCCTTGGCCAGGGTGGTCTTACCGGTGCCGGGGAAATCCTCCAGCAGCACGTGGCCGCCCGCGATCATGCAGGCCAGCACCCGCCGGACGATTTCCGGTTGGCCGCGCACCACGGAACAGACGGCGGATTCAAGGCGTGCGGAGGTTTCGGCAATACTCATGGCAGGTGCCCGCATTCCAACGCCTGCCGCCGGAGCCGTCGAGAATTCTCTCCCCGATCTACCGCAGAAAAGGAAACCGCCACGTCCGCGCGGGCGACGTGGCGGTGGTGGAAGGCAATGCTCAGAGGCGGAAGGAACCTTGGATCACCACTCCGCTCCTGCCATGGCGATATGGATAGGGCGGCGGGCATGCCGACTGGCGGTAATACCGGCGGGGCGGCGGGCAGTATCTCACCGGCGCCGGCACCACGCGGTATCCCCATACCGGGGAGCCGCAGCGCGGCCTGTAGCGCATGACATATCTTTCGGTATAGATCGGCGTGCCGCAGGAGCGGTAGCCGCTCACGTAAACATGGCTGGAATGATGGCCACGGTGGGAGCGGGCATCGGCCGTGGGCGCGGCGGCAACCATGGCAAGTGCGGCGAGGACGGATGTAAGGATCGCGGTTTTCATGGGATTGTGGATTTCGGGATTCGCACGCTTCGACGGCATCATTTTCGAAATATTCAAAAATCGATTCGCATGCGGTTAGGTCCATCAGAATGACCGCTGGATTGGTCTGAGTGATTGCACGGCAGCCGGGACCGGCACACAGTCCGGGTGTGGAGCATGAAGGGAAAATCCCATGGATGGATGGCGCGCCGCGCGGCAAGCGCTGGCTCGTCGGGGTGTCCGGCGGTGCGGATTCTGTGGCGCTGCTGCACTTGTTGCTGGATGCGGGGTTCCGGAATCTGGTCGTCTGTCATCTCGACCATCAACTCCGAGGCAGCGCCTCCACGGCGGATGCGAACTTTGTGCTGCGGCTCTGCGCGAAACTCGGATTGCCCTGCGAATCCGGCCGCATCGATGTGCGCAAGCGCATGGCCGCCTCAGGCGGGTCGATGGAGACCACCGCGAGGAATGCGCGTCATGAGTTTTTCGCACAGTGCGCGGTGAGACACCGCTGCCGCCGGATTCTGTTAGCCCATCATGCGGACGATCAGGCGGAAACGGTCCTGTGGAACCTGTTGCGCGGCTCGCATGGACTCAAGGGCATGCGTGAGGAACAACTGATCACGATGGAGCGCATCCGCATGCGGGTGGTCCGGCCATTGCTGGGCCTGCGGCATGCCGAGCTTCTGGATTGGCTCACACGGCGCGGTCATGACTGGCGCGAGGACGCGAGCAACCGCGAGCCGGTGGCCATCCGCAACCGCCTGCGCAACGAGGTTTTTCCGCTGCTGGCGGAAATTTCCAACCGCGATCCGGTCGCGGCCTTGGTTCGTGCCGCCGCAGATAGCGCCGCGCGCGAGGAAATTGAAACCAGCTGGCTCAAACACCTCCACCCGCTCGATCCGCAAGGGCGGCTGCACCTGCCGGTCCTGCGCGAACTGCCGCCAGTCATCCAACGCGCGGTCCTGCGGAATTACCTAACAGAAAATGGCGTGTCACGCGTGGACCGCGCGCTGCTGGATGCATCACTAAACATGTTGGAAACCGCCAACCCGGCGGCAATCAATCTTCCAGGCGGCCGACGGCTCAGACGCAGCGGCGGCCGCGTGTGGATTGATGGTTAGTTCAGCCGGGCCATTCCTCAATTGCCAATGAGGGTTTTGGTAACCTTGAGGTTCAGGGGCAGGGTGATGATACGGGAATCGCCGGGCTTGCCGCTGCGCTTCGTCACGGTGCCGGTGAGTTCAAGCGACTCATCGAGCATCGTCTTGAGGTTCACCATCACCTGACCGCTGAGTTCAAATTGGGCGTTGATGGCGGTTCCGTCCGGGCGGAAATCCCCGCCGGTGGAACGGACGGAGACATCGATGACGGCGGTGTCCTTGCCTGCCGCCCGACGAACCTGGCGCAGGCGCATGGTGCCGATGGTTTGCGCGTGTTCGAGTTCGCGCTCGATGAGCATGCGGATCCATGCGGGATCGAACTCCCAGGATTCGCCGAGCTTGACGCTGCGTTGCGGATACCACTTGCGGTTCAGGTAAAGCTTCAGTTCGGCGATCTCCTTGTCGATGCGCTGTAGCGGCACGGAGCCGTCGAGTTCGAATTTCCAATCGCCGCCGACGGGTTTGCTCATGGCGATCATTTTTCCGCTCAGCGGGCTGAGGTCCTCGGTGGTCACCGGCATGCCATCGAAGGTGGTGGTGGAGATGGTGGAGATGCGGGCCACGCTGAGCATGCCGCGCTGCGCACCTTCTGCGGCGGGCTCGCGGAATGTCCATGAAAGGTCGCGCTGGCGGGAATGGCTGATCTCGCCCTTGCTGATGCGGCCGTCTTTTTCCACTTCGATGGTGCCGCCTTTACTGCGGGTGTCGCTGACGAGGCGGACGCTTTTGCCAGGGCCGGCGATCACCGGGCCGAACAGGACATTCGCATGCAATGGCAAGGTGCACAGGGCGAGAACGGCGAGTTTGGCGAGGAGTCGGGAATGCGCTTTCATGGAGGTGGAAAATGGCCGTGCGGCGTTGCCCCGCTCAGTGGAAAAAATCGGCGAGTGCCTCGGCCACAGCGGCGTCGATGCGTGCGGCGCGGGTGGAGGCGCTGACGCCCTTGACCACGTCGCCCTTGGCGAGATTGCGATAGACGAGCTTGTTGGTGCGGGCGTCGATGACGTCGATGAGAATACCCGCCTGGCGGAAGTAGTCCGGGCGCTTGCTATCCACCACGCCGCGGTAGTGCGCCACCTCGGCGATCTTGTCGGCGTCGCGGCCATAGCCGAAGTAATCGCGGAAATCGGCGGTCATGCCACTTTCCTGATAGATGACCATGTAGGCGACGATCAGTTCGGCATCACCCTTGCCGTAAGCCATGCCGCGGGAGGTGAACTGCTTGGCAAGCGAGCGCTGGATCATGCTGTGGACTTGCTTTTCGGTGGGGTTGGTGATGGCAGGCAGGTTGGGATTGCGTTGGATCAGGCGGGCGGAGCTGAAGCCCTTGCTGGTGCCCTTTGGCATATCGACGCTGGAGGAACATGAGGCGAACAGGCCGAGGGAGGCGAGGGCGAGGAGTCTGGCGATGTGTTTCATGGAATTCAATGGTGTGATGGCATGAGGGAAAAGTTTGAATGCTGGCGGGGATCTGATGGGGGATCAATCCTTGTCCGCGATCTCTTTTTCAAGTCGCTCGCGCACAGCGCCCAGCTGCGCCATTTTCGCTTCATCCACAGTCGGGTATTTCAATCCAAGGTCCTGGATGGCGGTGGTGATGATGTCGGCCACGATGGCGCGTGCGACGTATTTGCGGTCGGCGGGGATCACATGCCATGGAGCGCGCTTGGTGCTGGTGGCGGTGAGCGCGTCCTCGAATGCCTTGCGGTATTCCTTCCAGTGTTCGCGCTCTGCGATGTCCGCCTCGGAGAATTTCCAGTGTTTTTCCGGGTTGGTGAGGCGTTCCAGAAAGCGACGGCGCTGTTCGTCCTTGGACAGATGGAGAAAGAACTTGAGGATGAGCGTGCCGTTGCGGGCGAGATGCTTCTCGAAGTTGTTGATGTCCTCGTAGCGCTTATCCCAGAAGCGCTTGTCGGGCTTGGCCGGCGATCCGGGGCCGAGCCATTCGGGATGAACTTTGACGACCAGCACATCCTCGTAATACGAACGGTTGAAAATACCGATGCGGCCGCGCTCGGGCAGCGACTTCATGTAGCGCCAGAGGAAATTGTGATCGAGTTCCTCGGCGGAAGGTTTTTTGAAGCTGAAGACCTGGCAGCCCTGCGGGTTCACGCCGGCCATGACATGGCGGATGGTGCCGTCCTTGCCTGCGGCGTCCATCGCCTGAAGGATGATCAACACTGAGTGGGTGTCCGCCGCGTAGAGCAATTCCTGGGCTGCGGCGAGTTGTATGCGGCTCTCCTCCAGGATTTCTTTGGCGCGCTCCCTGATAGCGTCCTTGCCAAGTTCCTTGGCCTCGTCGGTATCGGTCCAGTCGGTGACGTAGTCCTTGAGGTTTACTTCAGTGCCGGGCTCGACGTGAAACCTTTTGAGCAGTTTGGGATTGATCATGGCGGGATGGGGTTGATTGGCTTGTCGGGAAAAACTAGGGAGTTGCGCTGGGCGTGTCGATCCAGCAGTTGCCGGATTCTGGTGTTTTTTCCAGAGATAATCGGGTCGCATGATAACAACCATGTAATGATGATCAGTAGAGCGAGCTCCCGCCAAGCTGCCCAAAAGGGAAGTGGACCGCCATGGCGAGGCCGCGGTCCTGGAGATAAGGGATTTTCCCGATCAAGCCGGCATAGGTGCTGCGTGTGGAATCAGCCACACCGGACGAGGTGTGCCGGGTGAAACCGCGGACGTGCATTTCAAACGCGGTAGGTGTAGATTTGGCCGGCCGCCACACCAGGCACAAACGCGTGCCAGTAGTGACAGGTGCGGCTGTAGGATGGGACGAGCGTCACCACTCGGCTCGGCAGGGTGTCATCGGCTGATAGAAAAACAACAGCTCGGCGCCCGTCGCTGATTTCGAGAACAGGCTGAAGTTCGCCCCATTGCCGCACAGCAACGCGCCTAGCGAATGTGGGGATCCGGGATCAGGACGGGGATTGATGTTGTGGTCAGCAGCGGTGATTGTCCGGCTGTTGATGGGCCACTCCCGGGAATCCTGTGGAAGCAAGCTTGCCGGGATGTGTTTTGCAGACTATCCATCAAGCTCCTGACGCACTGAGGCTAGGCAATCCGCCCTCGCCCCATCAATCCCGCCCGATGCCGTGAATTTGCTCCGCCACATGTCCCCCCGATGGGCCCTGATCGGCACTGCGCTTTTCTGCTTCGCGCCCTCCCCGGCGCAGGGTGCCACCGAGCTCAAGCGGGTCCTGATCCTCAATCCCTTCGTGCGGGACACCGAGCCGTTCGCCGCGGCGGGATCCGCCTTCCGCTCGTCGCTCGGACGGGAAATCGGCGGGGCCTTGGACATCTATGAAATCCCGCTCGATCTCGCCCGTTTCTACGGACCAGCGGGTGAGGAGCCGCTGGTGGCTTTTCTCGAACAACGGCTGCGCGAGAAGCCCGTCGATCTGGTCGTTCCCATCGGCGGGGCGTCCGTGCAGTTTGCGCATCGTCATCGGGAGCGGCTGTTTCCAGAGACGCAAATCATGATTCTGGCGGCGGAACCGCGGATGGTTCCGGAAGGCTTCCTCGCGCACAACGTCACCATGGTCACCCAGAGGATCGACTTGCCGGGAGTGATCGGGGACTTGCTCAAGATCCAGCCCGACACCCGGCAAATCGCGGTGGTGATGGGATCCTCGCCTCTGGAGAAAGCATGGATCGAACAATGCCGGCGCGAGTTCGCTCCATTCGCGGATCGGGTGGAGTTTCTCTGGCTCACCGATCTGCCGTTCGATGAGATTCTGGAAAGCTGCGCGGCGCTGCCACCGAAGACTTTCGTGTTCCACGGTTTGTTCCTGATGGATGCCGGGGAGACTCCGTTTGAGAAAAGCGAGGCCCTGCTGCGCTTGTTGGAATCCGCCAATTCTCCGGTGTTCTCGCTATTTTCCAGCGAGTTTGGCCATGGTTCGGTAGGCGGCCGGTTGTATCAGAACACGGAACTCGGCATTACCGGTGCCGGTGTGGCCGCGCGCATCCTGCGCGGCGAGCGCGCCGGAGAAATCCCGCCGGTCATTCTCGACATGGTCACTCCGGTGTATGACTGGCGGGCACTAAGGCGCTGGAAGATCTCCGAAGCCCGCCTGCCCGCGGGAAGCATCGTCAAGTTCCGACAGCCCGGTTTCTGGGAGCGTTACCGTTGGCAGGCGATGGGCGCGATTTTGTTTATTGTGCTGCAAGGGGCCTTGATCGTCGGCCTGCTCGTCAACCGGACACGCCGCATCCGGGCTGAGGCAGAGGCCACCTTGATCGCGGAAATTTCCTCGAAGTTCGTCAACCTTCCGGCGAGCGAGGTGGACAAGGAAATCATCGATGCCGAACGGCGAGTGTGCGAACTCCTCGACCTCGATGTGGCGGGGCTCTGGCAATGGACCGAGGAAACCGAATCCTCGCTCACGCTCACCCACCTTCACGGTGAGGTCAAATTGCCACCGCCTGATGAAATGAAAGCGACGGATTTCTTTCCGTGGTTCCAACAAGCCATGGCCGCCGGACGTGTGCTGGGATTCACCTCACTGGAGAAACTTCCGCCCGAGGCGGCACGCGACCGCGAGTCGTTCCGCGCCTTTGGCATTCGATCCTGTCTCACGCTGCCACTATCAGTCGGAGGTGAACCACCGATCGGAGCCTTGGCGCTGAATACCACGCGCAAGGAGCGCCCGTGGCCGGATGAGCAGATCGCGCGCTTGCAGATGATCGCCCAGATTTTCACCAACGCGCTGGCCCGCAAACGTGCGGAAACGGCGCGTCGGGAAAGCCAGTTGCGCCTGAGTCTCGCCGCCGAGGCCGCGGAAGCCGGCATGTGGGTCCTGGATTGGGATACCCAAATTTTCTGGATCACCGAGCGGGCGCGGGAGATTTTTGGTTACCCCCCGGATGTGATCATGGATATGGCAAAGTTCGAGCAATCGGTTCATCCCGAGGATCTCGGTTTGATCCATCCGGTCATCGACCACTCCGTGAAAACCGGCGAGCCCTTGCATGTTGAATACCGGATCCGCCGCGAGGATGGCGAAGCGCGCTGGGTGGCTTCGCACGGCCGCCCGCTTTTCAAGACCAATGGTCAGCCCGAACGCCTGTTAGGGCTTTCGATGGACATCACCACAAGGCGCGATTCCGAGCTTGAATCCCGGGAATTGCGCGACGAACTCGCCCACTCCGGCCGCGTCAGCCTGCTCGGCCAGCTTGCATCATCCATCGCCCACGAACTCAGCCAGCCGCTCGGTGCCATCCTGCGCAACGCTGAAGCCGCGGAAATCCTGCTCCAATCCGATCCGCCCGACCTCGGCGAGCTTCGCGCCATCGTCACCGACATCCTCGCTGACGACCACCGTGCCGGGCAGGTCATCGATCGCCTCCGCTCGCTTCTCAAACGCCGCAGTCTCGACCTTTTGCCGCTCGACCTTGATGAGGTCGTCGGCGAGGTGCTAGCCATGGTCCACACCGACGCCGCCAACCGCGACGTGCGGCTCATTTGGTCGCCGGCACAGGATCTCCCGCCGGTCCTCGGCGATCGCGTGCATCTGCAACAGGTCCTGCTCAACCTGCTGGTCAATGCGATGGACGCGCTGGAAACCGTCGCACCGGAAAACCGCCTCATCGAGCTGGCCGCCCGCAAGTCAGATCCCTTCACCGTGGAAATCAATGTCATAGACAACGGCCCCGGCATTCCGCCGGACAAGATTGGCAAAGTTCTTGAACCGTTTTTCACGACCAAGGCCGACGGCATGGGCATGGGACTCGCGGTGTCCAAAACCATCGTCGAAGCCCACCATGGAAAGCTCTGGGTCGAAAATGCCGCTGGTGGCGGAGCCAGTTTCAAGTTCACACTCCGCGTGCAATGATCCCGGAGCCGCCAGCCGCCGGAACCGACACAGCCCCCACAGTGTATGTGGTGGACGACGACCTGCCTTTCCTCCGCTCGCTCACCCGCCTGCTGCGGGTTTCCGGCTACGACGTGGTCATGCACAACTCCGCCGACGAGTTGTTGGATGAGTTGCATGCCGGATCCCACGGCTGCGTCGTCACCGACCTGATGATGCCCGGCATGGACGGCATGGCTTTGCAACAGGCGCTGCACGACCGGGGGAATCCCATACCGGTCGTGTTTCTGACAGGTCAGGGCGACATTCCGGCCAGCGTGCGGGCCATGCGCAACGGAGCCGAGGATTTCCTCACCAAGAACGCCCCCAAGAAGGACATCCTCGCCGCGATCGAGCGCGCTTTGGCCCACAGCCGTGTGCGACTCGCGAAACGGAATCGCGACGCGGCGGTTCACCGGGCTTTGTCCGCGCTGACAGCCCGCGAACATGATGTTCTCCGGTTCGTGGTCGCCGGCAAACCCAACAAGCAGATCGCCTCCGACCTCGGCTTGCACGAACGCACGGTCAAACTCCACCGCACCCATCTCTGCAACAAGCTCGGCATCCACTCGGTGGCCGAACTCACCCGCCTCGCCCAGCACGCCGGGATCCTTGATTGAACTGAAATCCGCGGAACGGTTTCATCAGCATTTCAGCGTTTGCGCTTTAGCAAAATATCCTACCCCAAAGGGCAGTGGACGAAAAGCGGGCTGCCAATGAAATATTTTCCAGGCAACCAAGCACCTGGTTCCTGAATCATACCATGCCCGGCGATCCCAACACCTACGTGGCGATCGTGGACGACGACGAAAGCGTCTGTCGTTCGCTAGGGCGGTTGTTGAGCGTCTCGGGCTTCCTGCCAGTCACTTTCTTTTCTGCGGAGGACTTCCTCGATGACCGCAAACGCCCGCATTTCGATTGTCTCATACTCGATGTCCAGTTGGACGGCATTTCCGGCATCGAGCTCGCACGCCGCTTGGTCGCCGTCAACGACCATACTCCCTTCATCTTCATCACCGCCTACGACGACCCCGCCGCCCAAGCCGAAGCCATCGCGCTTGGTTGCGCCGGCTACTTCCGCAAACACGATGCCGGAAACTCGATCATCCAGACCATCCGCGAGGCGGTTTGCGGGAAGCACTCGACGACGGCATGAGGTCCTGGAAAACTGCAGCCCGCCGGCTTGCTCAGCCGCCGCCTCGCAGCGTGGATGGCGTGGTTTTCAAAATGGCTTCCACCGTCTGGTCCGGCAGGATCGGACCGTGGAGCTTTTCAAAACCCGCGCGCCGCAGTGCTCCGCGCACCTCGCTGTGCGCCTCGGCAAGGCGAAGGTCGATGCCACGTTCGTGCAGCGTCTCGTGAAGCTCGGCGATGAGTTCGGCACCCGCCATGTCCACCACGGGAACGGTGCCAAGGAAATAGACCGCCGTCTTGATGCCGGGGCCGCGGGCGTCCAGCAGTTCGAAGAAACGATCGCGCACATGTTCGGTGTTGAAATATAGCAGCGCGCCATTGCTGCGGAAGATGAAGACTCCGGGGACGCGTTCGTTCACCGGGTGGCGGATGGCGTCGGCGAAGTATTGGGTGCCCGGCACACGGCCAAGCTCGGTGCTGAGCGGGCGCATCGCGCGGCGCAGCAAGAGCAGCAAAGAAAGGATCGCGCCGATTAATACCCCCATCAGCAGGCCCGACGCCAGCACGCCGAAGAGCGCGGTCATCGCCACCGCGAATTCGCTGCGGCTGAAGGCCCACATCTGGCGGAGGGCGTCGATCTTGAACAGCCCGGTCACGGCAGCCAGCACGATGGCGGCCAGAACCGGTTGCGGCAGGAAACGCAACAGACCTGACAGGTAAAGCGCCACAATCAGGATCACCAACGATGCGATGAAGCCGGATAGCGGGGTTTTCGCGCCACTTGATTCGTTGACGAGCGACTGGGACATGCCGCCGCTGGTGGGAAACCCCTGGCCGAGACCGGCGCACAGGTTGGCTCCGGCGAGCGCGAGGAATTCCTGGTCGGGCTTGAGCCGGTAGCCGTGCTTGCACGCGAACATGCGGCCGATCGCGGAGGTTTCCACCGCGCCTAACAGAAAGCACGCCATGGCCAGCGGCAGCAGCATGTTGATGTCGCTCCATTGCAGGTGCTGCGGGCCGAATCGTGGCAGGCCTTGGGGCACCTCACCGAGCATCGACACACCATGCGCACCCAGTCCGCCGAAGGCTCCCAACAACAAACCGCCGGTCACCACCACCAGCGCCCAGGGCACACGCGGGATGTATTTTTTCCCGGCCAGCAACAGCACCAGCGCCACGCCGCCGACGATGAGCGAAAGCGGATTGGTCTCGCCGATATGGCGGATGAGTTGGCGGAGGCGGTCGGTAAACTCACCGTGGGAACCATGAAAGCCGAACAACTTCGGCAGTTGCGAGACCGAGAGATGAAGGGCCACGCCGCACTTGAAACCGGTGAGCACGGACTCGGAAATGAAGTTTACGATCACGCCGGCGCGGCAAAGGCGGGCGATGAACGCGAGCGCGCCCACCATGATCGCCGTCGCGGCCGCCAGCGTGGCGTGGCGCGCGGGATCGCCGTCAGAAAGCGGTGCCAAGGTGGCTCCCACCAACAGTGAGATCGCCGAGGTCACCGTCACGCTGGTCTGCTTGGAACTGGTGAACAGCCAGAACACCAGCCCTGCGAACAAACAGGCATAGAGTCCGGCCGATGGCGGCAGACCGGCCAGCGATGCGTCGCCGATGCCAGCGGGAATCAAATAAGCGGCCAGCGTGACCCCCGCCACGAGATCCGCGCGCAGCCACGCCGGTTGATAGGACTTCAACCAACCAAGCGCCGGAACAACCTCGGCGAGGCGTGATGTGAGTGTGCGGCTCATGTTTTTCGAGGGAAATGGAATGCCCATGATTAACGGTAATACGACATGGCCAATATCGGGGTGCTGGCCGCGGCACCCAGATGAACCGCGCAAAGCACTATCAATATTTTCGTGCGTGAAAATTTCACGACGCTTTCCTATTCGATCCACCCCCTCGCGCAATCACCAAAGTCCTGCCCCAAAGGGCAGTGGACAAGGTTCGACCGACGCCTCAATCGTGCATTTCGTGAAAAGATCCAACAGACACTTCTTCCTCTCTTTCGCGACCGCGAACTTGGCAATCGGCGGATTCGTTCATGCAGTGGAAACCGACCGCACCGTGCTCCCTATCACCCACCCGCACCGCCCTCAAGTCCGGGCGCAACCACCACGTGAACAACATGGGCGCGATCATCGAAACCGGCACCGCTTTTCCCGGTAATACCGGACAGATTCCGCAGAACGTCGCGCCGCTCGCAGAAATGCTGCGCCTCAATGGTTTCGCCACCGCCGCCTTCGGAAAATGGCATGAAACCGCCGCCTGGGAAGCCAGCGTGGCCGGCTCCTTCGACCGCTGGCCAACCCGCCAGGGCTTCGACAAGTTCTACGGCTTTCTCGGCGGCGAGACCGACCACTGGGCTCCCTCGATCTATGATGGCGTCGCACCCGTCACCGTCCCCGAAGATCCCGACTACCACTTCCTCACCGACATGACCGACCAGACCGTCTCCTGGTTGCGCTACCAGAAGGCACTCACTCCGGACAAACCGTTCTTCATCTACTACGCCCCCGGCGCCGTCCATGCCCCCCACCATGTGCCCGCCGATTGGGTGGCGAAGTGGAAGGGCAAGTTCGATGGCGGCTGGGACACCATGCGCGAGCAAACCCTCGCCCGTCAGATCAAACTCGGCATCGTCCCCGCAGGAACCAAACTCGCGCCAAAACCCGAGGCTGTCCCGGACTGGGAAACCCTCAGCGCTGATGAAAAACGCCTCTTCACCCGCCAGGCCGAAGTCTTTGCCGCTTTCGTTGATATGACCGACCACTCGGTCGGTCGCGTGATCGACGCTATTGCTCAAACCGGCCAACTCGACAACACCCTCGTCATCCTCGTTTACGGCGACAACGGCACCAGCGCCGAAGGCGGCCGCAACGGCAAGTTCGGCGAGATGACCTATTTCAATGACGTTCAGGAAACCGTGCCCGACATGCTTAAAGTCATCGACAAGTGGGGTGGTCACGAAACCTACCCCCACATGGCCTCCGGATGGGCCGTCATGTTGGACACCCCCTACACCTGGACCAAACAGGTCGCCTCCGATCCCGGCGGCACCAAGGTCGGCATGGCGATTCACTGGCCGAACGGGATCAAAGCCAAGGGCGGTTTGCGCAAGCAGTTCCATCACGTCATCGACGTCGCCCCCACCATCCTCGAAGCCGCGAAATTGCCCGAGCCCACCATGGTCAATGGCATCAAACAACACCCGATGGACGGAGTCAGCATGGCCTACACCTTCGATGACGCCACCGCCAAAGAGCGCCGCACCATCCAGTATTTCGAAATGTTCGGCAACCGCGCTATCTATCACAACGGCATGTGGGCGCGCACCATCCACAAGGCACCATGGGAGAGCAAACCACGCCGCGCCCTTGATGATGACTCCGCCTGGGAGCTTTTCGACTTGAGCAAGGATTTTAGCCTTTCTAACAACCTTGCTGCGGAACAACCCGAGAAGCTCGAAGAACTCAAAAAACTCTTCCTCTCGGAAGCGTCCAAAAACTTCGCCATGCCCTTGGATGATCGCGTCTTCGAGCGGGTCAATGCAGAGCTCGTGGGTCGTCCCGACCTCATGGCTGGCCGCACCTCGCTGACACTCGCCGAAGGCATGACCGGCATGACCGAGAACGTCTTCATCAACATCAAGAACAAGTCGAAGACCATCACCGCCGAGATCGAGTCTCCCGAAGGCACCGTGGCCAACTGCACGCTCATCGCCCAAGGCGGACGCTTCGGTGGTTGGTCGCTCTACGTAAAGGACGGTGTGCCCGGTTATCACTACAACTTCGTCGGCATCAAGCAGACGGAAGTCGCCGCCACGGAAAAACTCGCGCCCGGCAAGTCCACCATCCGTCTTGAGTTCGCCTACGACGGAGGCGGCTTCGGCAAAGGCGGCCTCGCCACGATCTTCATCAATGACAAGAAATCCGGCGAAGGCCGCATCGAACGCACCCAACCGATGATCTTCTCCGCCGACGAAACCGCCGACGTCGGCATCGATCTCGCCACTCCCGTGATCGCAGCCATCGGGTCCGGGCGCAAATCCAAATTCACCGGCCGCATCCCATCGCTCACAGTCGAAGTGAAATGATGGATCCATCGAGTTGCATACCCAAACGCTTGCCTTGCAGGCCTTGTGGCGGTTAGCTTTTCACCGTCATGGAAGAACGGGTGAATGAACTTCTTCCCCTCGCTGCCAAAATCGCACGCGAGTTCTCCAACATCCCCGGCCTCCCTCACGCCGAAATCGATCTGGCCGCTCAAGAAGCACTTGCCAACGCCGCGCGGCATTTCGATCCAACCAAAGGCGACTTCACCGCCTACTCCGCCCGCGCCATGCGCAATGCCCTACGTGATCTCTACGAACGGCAGGTTCGCCACCATCGGCACCACATTTACGATCTCGACCTCCCAATCACCGAGTCGGCCACCACCCCTGAGGCAAGGGTCCAGCAGGTTGAGGCTCCCGACTTTCCCTTGGCCAATCACGCCGCAGCTGCGCTAGAATCCGGAAAACGCCTCGAATTGGCGATGGAGTCCCTCTCGCCCCGCCTCCGTCTTGTGGCCGAAGGCATCCGTGACGGCAAGAGCTACAGCGAAATCGGATCCATGCTGGGTGTTTCCAAACAAGCCGCCCACAAACTCGCTGGCGCAGCTGTTGCCGCACTGAGGGATCGTCTCGAAGCCATGGGGTTCCAAGGCGTTGATACTTTGGGCTTTCTCAAGTCCTGCACCAAGGAAATCCGGGGCGGCCCCGATCAGGTTGACGATTTCCCCCCTCAACCGTAATCCCTCATTAGAACGCTCCATGTCCGCCATCGTCCACCTCCACGTCCGCAGCTCCGACGGCACCTCCAAATCCTTCTCCCTCACCGAGCACGACACCTTCCTGCTCGGGCGGATGGCGGATTGCCACCTCTGCGTTCCCGGCGATCCCCAGGTTTCCCGCCATCACTTCCTGCTCGAAGCCTGCCCGCCCTTGGCAGCACTCCGCGACCTCGGAAGCCTCAATGGCACCCATATCAACGGAAAAAAATGCGGTGGACGCGAAAAAGGCGAAACCCCGGAACAAGGTGCACTTCGCCTATACCCAAGCATCGACCTGAAACACGGTGACCGCATCACCGTCGGCCAATCCACCATCGAAGTGCGGGTGGAAACTGCGCCGGACGCCGCCGCCATTCCCGCCGCCCTCCCGGAAGGCGACCTCTCCGGCCTCTCGCCCGAGGCCATGCGCCAGCTCATCTTTGGCAGTCCGGAAAAAGCGATCTTCACCCTCGCCGATTACGCCGTGCAGCGCGAACTCGGCCGCGGCGGCTGCGGGGCCGTTTATCTTGCCACTCCGAAATCCGGCGGCGATCCGGTGGCCGTGAAACTCATGCTCTCCCGCGCCCAGGCGGAACCCCGCGCCATCGAGCACTTCAAACGCGAAATGCAGGTCATCGCAGGACTCCAGCACGCGAACATCGTCCGCTTCCTCGATAGCGGCTCCGACCAAGGCACCTTCTTCTTCGTCATGGAATACTGCGACGGCGGCTCGCTGGCCGATGTCGCCAAGTCCCATGGCGGCACCATCCCGCCAGATGTGCTCATGCCGTGGGCGCTCCAGGCGCTCGAAGGCCTCGCCGCCGCCCACAAGGAAGGCTTCGTCCACCGCGACATCAAACCGCACAACATCCTGCTCCACCGCCACCGCGCCAAAATCTCCGACTTCGGCCTCGCCAAGAATTTCCAGAAAGCCGGCCTCAGCGGCATGAGCATGACCGGCAACTACGCCGGCACGCCCGTCTTCATGCCGCCGGAACAAATCACCAATTTCAAATACGTCAAACCCGTCTCCGACGTCTGGAGCTTCGCTGCCTCCCTCTACCAACTCCTCACCGGAAAATTCCCCTACCGCTTCGATCCCAAGCGCGACCCCATCGATATCATCCTCAACGAAAACCCCGTCCCTATCCGCGACCGCATGCCGGGACTTGAGAAAAACCTCGCCGCCACCATCGACAAAGCCCTCGTCCGCAATCCCAAAGACCGCTTCCCGGATGCGGGGAAACTGCTAGCCTCACTCCCAAAGCCAAGGTCATGAAAAAGCAAAGAGACGCCAGCCTCATCCTCAACTCCGACTACCTCGGTTTCATCGAGGAGTTGAAGGCGAGAGTCGTTTCCGCCCGTGTCACTGCCGCCCGGGCCATCACCCATGAGGCCATCCTGCTCTATTGGGACATCGGTCGAGGGATCGTGGAAAAACAACAGGAACTTGGCTGGGGTGATTCGGTCGTCGAGATGCTTGCTATCGACTTGCAGCAGGCATTCCCCGGTGCGAAAGGCTTTTCTTTGGCCAATATTTGGCGGATGAGGCAGTTCTATCTCGCTCACAATGAACCGGAATTTCTCGCACAGGTTGCGCGAGAATTGAAAAATCCTCCAAGTGGGCCGCAACCAGGATCATTCCTGCCACAGCTTGTGCCAAAAACCAGCGCTCCCGCCTCCGAGCCAAATCTCGCACAGGTTGTGCGAGATTTCGTCTCAATGGTCCCGTGGGGCCATCATGTTCTGATGCTGGGTCGCCTGAAATCCCCGACAGAGCACTTTTGGTATCTCCGAGCCACCGCCCGCTTCGGCTGGTCGCGCAACGTGTTGCTCAATCAGATCAAGGGCGGTGCCTACGAACGTGCCGTCACGGAAAAGAAGACCCACAACTTCGATCTCGCCCTGCCAGAACACTTCGCCGAGCAGGCCGATGAAATGCTTAAGAGTTCCTACAGCCTCGACTTCCTCGGTCTCGGCAAGGCCGTGAAGGAACGGGAACTCGAAGACCGTCTCGTCTCACGCCTGCAAGCCTTCCTTCTCGAACTCGGCTACGGCTTTTGCTTCGTTGGCCGACAGCACCGCGTCGCGCTCGGGAAAAAGGAGTATTTCATCGACCTGCTCTTCTACCACCGCTTCCTCAAGGCCCTTGTCGCCTTCGATCTCAAGGTCGGTCCCTTCGAACCGGAGTTTGCCGGCAAGATGGATTTCTACCTGAATCTCCTCAACGACAAGGAACGCGGCCCCGGCGACCAGCCCTCCATCGGCATCATCCTCTGCGCCGAGAAGGACGACGTGGAAGTCGAGTATGCCCTGCGCTCCAAGGCCAACCCCATCGGCGTCGCCGCCTACCAATTGCAGTCGAAGCTCCCCGGTGAACTCAAAGGCAAACTCCCCACCGCCAAACAACTCGCTGACATCGTGCGCGTGGAAATGGTGGGTGGAAAATGAACTCCGTCTCCAAAGCAAGAACCGGAAACCGCCCAAGTGTTGAGCGGATGCCAATAAGGAGCCACGACACTCCTGTCGTGCCGCCAATGAAACGCGAAAGAACAACGCGCGAAGCTACCCACTTTCTCCCCCCATTGGCCCGGCGGACAAGAGTGTCCACCCTCCGGTTGACGATTTCCCCCCTCAACCGTATTCAAGGAGTGTGGGAGTCCTTGGGCTGGCGTAGCACCGCGAAGCCACCTCGCCCACATTCTTCCTCTCCCCAAACCACCGCCCCACCAGCCTCTTTTCTAATCACTGATCACTGATCACTCGGCACTCCTCCCTCTCCATTTCAGCATTTGACTACGTTTTACTCCGTCCAAGCCACCAGGCTTCGCGCTTTCGATAAAGTTCGCCACAGCTCACTCTGCTTTCAGTTTTCAGAATTTCAGCTTTTATCCCTGCCATCTCCCATGCCCGCCCGCCGCAAACCATCCTCTGACGCCCAGCCCGCCGCAAAGAAGTCGGCTCTCGCCAAAGCATCCACAGCCATCGGAGCAAGTCCGGCGCTGGTGACCGACCTGCGACAGCTCATCCTCAGTGCGCGCGAACAGGTCGCCCGCGCCGTGGATTCCGCGCTCGTGCTGCTCTATTGGTCCATCGGCCACCGCATCCGTACGGACATCCTGAAGGAGAAGAGGGCGGAATATGGGCAAAAGATCTTCCACGCACTGAGTGGACAATTGACGGCTGAATTCGGAAACGGCTTCACCGAGCGCAATCTGGCCAATATGGCTCGCTTTGCTGAGGTGTTTCCTGACGCGGGAATTTTGCACGCACTGAGTGCAAAATTGAGTTGGACGCATTTCCGCCGGATCATTTACCTAGATGATCCCCTAAAACGCGACTTCTACGCCGAGATGTGCCGGATCGAAAAGTGGAACACGCGCACCCTGCACCAGAAAATCCAGTCCATGCTCTACGAGCGGACCGCGCTCTCGAAGAAGCCGGACAAGCTCATCGCCACCGAACTGAAAAAATTGCGGGAGGAGGACAAGCTGACACCGGATTTGGTGTTCCGTGATCCGTATGTGCTGGATTTCCTCGGACTCAAGGATACCTACGCGGAAAAGGATCTGGAAGCGGCGATCCTCCGCGAGATCGAAGCGTTCATCCTCGAACTCGGAGTCGGCTTCGCTTTTGTGAACCGCCAGAAGCGCATGCAGATCGACGGCCGGGACTACTACCTCGACCTGCTGTTCTACCATCGGAAGCTCAAGCGCCTGGTGGCGATTGATTTGAAGATCGGCGACTTCGAGGCGGCGGACAAAGGCCAGATGGAACTCTACCTGAACTGGTTGAAACGCAACGAAAGCGAACCTGACGAAGCCGCGCCAATGGGCATCATCCTGTGCGCCGGCAAGTCGGCGGAGCATGTGGAACTGCTGGAAGTGGAAAAATCCGGCATCCATGTGGCGTCCTACTGGACCAAGACCCTTCCCAAAGACCTGCTCCGTAAAAAACTCCACCAAGCCGTCGCCACGGCCCGGGCAAACCTGGAGGCGCGAAAGCAGGAAGCGAACGGACTCGGAGTGAACTCCGCCGCCACCAAACCAACCACGGGTGCCCCCACCCGTCAGCAAGGCCAGTTTCTCGCCTTCATCAGCGAATACATGATGCGCAACGAACAGGGGCTGGCACCCACCCATGCCGCCTTCCAGAAATTCTTCAATCTCACCCCGCCTTCCGTGAATTCCATGCTGATTCGGCTCGAACAGCGCGGCTTCATCCGGCGCACTCCCGGCCAAGCGCGCGGCATCCAGCTCATCATCGCCCCCGATCTCATCCCGCCCCTCGAACGCCCCTTTAAATTCTGACCAAAGCTTCCGAAACCCCAAAAAATCAAACTCTTCCCCACGGCTCATCGATCGCTGCTCACTCGTCACTCTCTTATTTCAGCATCTCAGCTTTCAGAATTTCAGCTTTTACCCCGCATCGCCCATGGCATCTAAACCCCGTAAGCCCAGCCCGAAACCAGCGGAAGAGCCTCGCATCTCCCGAGGCCGCACCCGGCCCGGGGCGATTTTCCCGGTGGCACCCCCTGCCTCGGCGTTACCAGAGACCTACGCAGCCACGTTTCAGGAAATCAAGACCCACCTCCGCAACGCCCGCATCCGAGCCATTCTCGCGGCCAATCCCATTGTCATCGAAGCGTATTGGCACACCGGAAAAATCATTCTCGCCCGCCAGCAGGATGCCGCTTGGGGAGCCAAAGTCATCGACCGCCTTGCCGCCGACCTTCAGGAAGCCTTCCCTGATATGGGTGGGCTGTCCTCGCGCAACCTTCTGGCCATGAAAATCTTTGCCCGGGAATTCCCGAGCGGTCCAATTGCGCAACAACCTGTTGCGCAATTGCCCTGGGGGCACGTTCTCCAGATCATGCAACGGGCTAAAGACTCCGCCGCCCGCGATTTCTACATCCGCGAAACTCTCACCAACGGCTGGAGCCGCGCGATCTTGGAAATTCAAATTCAAAACCAACTCCAACTCCGCGCCGGCAAGGCCCAGCACAACTTCGCCCTCACCATGCCCCCGGCAGACTCGGACATGGCCGCCCAGCTTTTCAAAGAATCAAAAAGAACAAGCTCGTCGCCGAGTATGCCCTGCGCGGCTTGGACCAATCCATCGCCGTTGCCGCCTGGCAGACCCAACTCACCGAATCCCTCCCCGAGGAACTGCGCGGCAGTCTGCCCACCATCGAGGAAATCGAAGCCGAGCTCGCTGGCGACCTTCCACCCGAATCGCCAAAACGAGGAGAATTTCATGACTGACGCATTCGAAATCCGCCGGGCCAGTTTGGCGTATCCTCCTAAAAGTGACTGTGGAGTCCCGCCGCAGTCCGTGTTGGAGGCGTCTCGCCGCCAGTCTTCCGCCCCCAAGTTGACGATTTCCCGCCTCAACCGTAATTCACCAATAGACGCATCATCTTCCGACTTTCAGATCTTCGACACTTCAATCTCCCATGCCCGCACGCCGCAAACCATCCTCTGACGCCCTGCCCGCCGCAAAGAAGTCGGCTCTCACGAAGCACTCCGCCGCCACCACCCGAGCGAGTCCGGCGCTGGTGACCGACCTGCGCCAGCTCATCCTCAGTGCGCGCGAACAAGTCGCTCGCGCCGTGGATTCCGGGCTGATCTTGCTTTACTGGTCCATCGGCCACCGCATCCGCACGGAAATCCTCAAGGAGAAACGGGCGGAATACGGGGAAAAGATTTTGCACGCAGTGAGTGCAAAATTGACGGCGGATTTCGGTCGCGGCTACGGCCAGCGGAATCTGGCTCGGATGGTGCAATTCGCCGAGGTTTTCCCCGATCCAAAGATTTTGACATCACTGATGACAAAATTGGGTTGGACACATTTCCTGCACATCATCCGGCTGGATGATCCCCTCAAGCGCGACTTCTACGCCGAGATGTGCCGGATCGAAAAGTGGAACACGCGCACGCTGCACCAGAAAATCCAGTCCATGCTCTACGAGCGGACCGCGCTCTCGAAGAAGCCGGACAAGCTGATCGCCACCGAACTGAAAAAACTGCGGGAGGAAGACAAGCTGACACCGGATCTGGTGTTCCGTGAAAGGCATCCATGTGGCGTCCTACTGGACCAAGACCCTTCCCAAGGACCTGCTTCGCAAAAAACTCCACCAAGCCGTAGCCACCGCCCGCGCCCTGATCGGCGAGCGCAAATCCGCAGACCAGAACCCCACATGATCCACCTCGCCCACATTCTCCCTCTTCCCGAAACACCGCCCACCGAAGCACCAGCCTCTTTTCCGATCACTGATCGTTCGGCAGCTGACAACGCACGGCGGGAGCAAAATCTCACAAAAATCAAACATGAACGATTCGGAGTCTAAAAGTCACGTCCTTGATATTGCAAAACAGCTTGGCATTACCGTTGTAGAAATTCCAAAATCAGACCCGGAAAAAAGCCCGGATTTTGAGTTTTACTGCGGTGACGAATGCACGCTCGTCGAACTCAAGTCGAGGATTTCGGAGTGGGATTTAACTCAAGAAGAAATCGAGATTCTCGATAATGGAGGTGTGATTGATAGGCATGAAAGCATCGGACCTCATAGCACTATTTCAGGCCGGATTGCGGATGCGGGTAAGCAGTTAGCCGAATTTCAGACCGACAGACATGCTTTTCGGCTGATATGGTATTTTACTCATGGACAGTTTAGTGAACTTGCTGCTGACCGCGTTCGCGCAACTCTCTTGGGTGACATTACGATTTTTGAAGCCAATTCCGAGCGCCAGTGGCGAGCGTATTTCTTCGATCATAGTCAGTTTTTTCGTCATCGCGAAGTGCTGGATGGAGCAATCGTTTCCTCAATGACAGAAAAGAACCGGATATCAGCCCAACTTATTCTGAATCCTCTTTCCCCACGATATAAACTTTTCGGCAGTTCCAACCTTGCTCAAATGCTTTCCGCATGCGTTCTTGATCCACTCACAGAGAAAGATGCACTTGTCTTGGGGGCGGATGCAAATCGCGATTCGAAACAGGAAAAATTAGATTATCTCGTCTTAAAGCATGGTATCCATAATCCCTTTATTATCCCAATGGGCCACATGGCCGCGATGGTGCGATCAATTAATCAAAATGAATGATCTTAAGGTTTTCATCGATCAACTCCACCTAAGTTAACGCAGTCGTATGTTCCAAGAATCTTCAGACCAATCACCCGAAGGGCTCGTCATCCGCCCATCGACGGACTTGGTGACTTTGCCGGACGGCAGTTCTCCGGCCTTGTCGGAGATGATTAGCCGCTCACTGGCGCATATCCGCTCGGCCTGGGCGTTGGTCGTCACCGAGCGTCGGGCAGGCGAGGAGCGAGAATTTGCGACCACGCCCCACTCCAACAACTAGTCGTCCTCACCAACCTCGAAAGCCTCAACTCCGTGCTCATCCGCCAAGGCCTGCCACAGCCCGAACGCCTCGCCACCCTCAACGACATCGTCATCACCCAAATGCGACCCCTGCATTCCGCCAGCAGCGTGAAACGCCTCAAATGAACTCAACTACGAAACCTCTATTCAAGACAAGCCCATGAACTCCGAAACACCAGTCCAAGCCGCGCAAGAAGTGGTGAATTCCTTCAAGCGAAGCTCCCCGCTTGAGCTTTGCCTCGCAAAAACGGCAGGATCGCAGGAATTCGATGAGATCATGGTTGGTCGCTTCACCCGGATTTCATTTAATCGGACTTTACGCATTCCCGAGGATGGCCGCAACTATCCACTACCAGCCGGACTTGGTAGGTTTCCCATCCATCGGGTTGAAGACTACGTGGATAAGGTACCTGCCAAATGGCTGCAGGAAGGAGGCTTCTTCATTCCCCTGTATCAGAAAGAAGCGCTTTTTCTTCAATTTGAGGGACCCAACTGGCATCCAACCATCGCCAAAGTTTGTGTGGGAAAGATCAACTCGATCTCGGGCAAGCCATACAGCGAATCACTTTCACCTCAAAATCAGGACTACGTCGTGATGCCGAAGCAAAAGTGGCTTGATGGCATTTGTTCAGGTGAGGGCATCGTAAAACAATTTGTCGCGATGCCGCTCGGGCAGGGTTATACAGTTGAAGCACAAGTCACAGACGAAGAAACCTTCGGAGGATTCAAGATCGTTGTTTTTGAATGCGTTGACGGCAGATTTCCTGAGCGGGATCCGGACATTGATGAGCGCATTCGTGCATCCGAATTTAAGGGCCTCCGCCTCTGCTCAGCCCCACTTGGATGGGGGTCTTCCCCGAAAAAAGTGGACACTTCGTTAGGAATTGGCGCAGGTGGAAATCTTAAGCAGCAAATCCATAAAGATACTTACGGGGTTCAATCTTGGAGCACAGAGCGGAAGCGAAGTCTGGTAATTCATCTTGTCAACAGCCTAGCTTACAAGGAAATAACCGGGATTGATCCGCCACCGTCGCCGATTACCGCAGCTGAATACCAGCGCGCCAATATTCCATGGTATTCCAATTACGATGAGACTGCTCCTATCGTAAAACCACCGTCGATTTTCAAGAGAATACTCGGCGTCTCGGCAATCGAAAAGAAGCGGGGAATCGCGCAGTCAAATGACTCTGAAATTCGGGATATGGCCAAGTTGGACATCCACAAAATTCGAACTCCGGACAAGAGTGAGGCATCGACAAGCTATCGCTACCGAGCACAAGAAAGTCGATCCAAGGAGTGGTGGGATTCCGCGATCAGGGAAATCAGCTACGTGATCGATTTGGGCGTCGATGTCAGCGCAGATGATTTTGAATTAAGAAGCTGCTGTAATTATAAAATTGGCAGATTTAAGGATGGAGCAGTCGATGGTTCGCTGGCTCTGGAGAAAGATAAAAACTGTGTAAATGCGCTCTTATGGCGGGCCTATTGCCGAAAATCAATAGGCGATCATGAAGCACTTGCGGAAGACGCGGATAAGTTGGCTCAAATATCTGCAACTGAGTTGATCGGCCTTGAACTTAAAGCCGAAGCCTACTTGCTTGCTGAGCGTTATGATGATGCATTTAATGATGCGTTGATACTTAGAAGCAAGGATCCAACAAATCTAAGGGCACGGCAAATTTGCAGTGAAACACATTTTTTAATATTTGAAACATCTTGGAATGAAGACGAATGGCTTTTATAGTGGAAACCTCGTGGGTGGTCTCTATCAAATTGAAGAGACCTACAATGGTGGTGGCATGGGATTGGTTCATCGTGCCCGCCACCTAGCGTGGGCTATTGACGTAGTCATCAAACACCCTCGCTCAGAGGCTCAGATGTCACAAAATCAAATTGCCGATTTCCAGAAAGAGTGCGCCACATGGTCTTCGATTGGCCTGCATCCATTCGTGGCAACCTGCTACTATAGCCGCGAAATCGAAGATCTTCCTTGCGTGGTTGCGGAATACCTGCCCGGCGGGAGCCTTCAAGATGCTATTGAACGGAAAGAAATCTATCGCGGGGATGAGGACGAATGCTTGTCCCGGTTGCTCACTATCGCTGCATCAACTGCATGGGGGTTAGCCAGAGCGCACAAAGCACGATTGATCCATTGTGATGTAAAACCGGGGAATATGCTTCTCACAGAGCATGGCACGGCCAAAATTGCAGACTTCGGCTTAGCGATAGCGTTCCGCCCATCTAGGCTTGATGCAAAAGCCGCTGGATTGACAGTGGCGTTCTCCTCGCCCGAACAAATCCGGGGCGAGCCGTTGACCCCGGCAGCCGATGTCTGGAGTTGGGCTGCATCCATGCTGGCGATGTTCACCGGAGGCGTGACTTGGGAAAGCGGGGCAGCCTGCGGAGCGGTCCTTGCTGAGTTCATGGACGAGGGCGGCAAAGCCTACCGGATTCCGCCGCTGCCAGTGTCGCTCACGGCGCTACTCGGAGAGTGCTTGCGGTCCACACCAGATGCTCGGATTTCTGATTTTAGCCAGATCGCGGAACGAGTCTGTCAGTGTTACGAGGAGGTTTTTGAAGAAACGTGTCCCGCCAGCAAACCGGATCTTGAATTGATTTCAGCGGACTCTCTCAACAACCGGGCTGTTTCTCGCTTTGATCTCGGGGACATACCCGAAGTAAATCGTTTGCTGGACGAGGCGTTGACGGTCGATCCGCTCCATCCCGAGTCGAACTTCAACTCTGCTTTGCTCGACTATTCTTCAAATCGAAAAGCGTCAAAGACGTTTCTTGACCGCTTGGAGCAGGTAACTCAATTCGATCTTGGTGAGTATCGACCGTGGCTGTATCATGCGTGCCTTTTGAATCTGGACGGAAGCACCCGGGATGCAAACACCAGTTTGGAAAAGGCCCGCAAGATTGCCGGAGCACATGAAGTTTCGGAAATTCATCGTCTGTGGGACTTTAGCAATCAACGTAAATTAACTCCGGTTCTCGCGCCGCCTATTTCCGGTGAAGACTTTGCGCACGATTCTGAGAGGTTCGAGCGCCTGATGGCCAAGGCTGATGTGGCGATTCATGAGCATCGGATGGATGATGCGAGGCGATACCTGATGATGAGCGGTGATATTCCGAGCTTGGCGCGGCATCCGCAGCGAAGAAGATTTCAAAATCTATTGTCAAAATAAACACTTACAAAATTGTATTATGAAACACCAAATTGATCCTACGATGGATTATCTTGAATCGATGAAAAATGCTGGAGCTAATCTCACCGACTTTGAGGCTACAAAAATCAATACAGACATCTATCGGGTCATCGTTCATGTAGATGGAAGTAGTTCGCTGGAATTTCTTATGAAGTCCGACCCGCTTCGCTTCATGGATCATTTCCGAGAGGCTGTAGCTTTTACCGGATTTGGAAGTCGCGGACTTGGGAATCTAATTTATGCCGATGCATGCGACAAGGCAAAGGAGTTCAGTGTCCCGAAAGACCGCGTGAAAATTCTTCTGTCTGAGAAATGTTTTGATCGGATCAGAGATAATTTCGTGCAATGGACCCAATACGGCCTTCAGATTCACGTCCAGCCATCCATTCTAGATTTTGGATATGCCATCGAGGTCGTTCCAGAAAGTAATTTGTAATATATCGTCGTCACGACCATTGATAAATCAGATTAGCAAGACATAAAGACGCCATCATGACATCCCCATCCATCGACATCTGTTGGAGCCTTGCCGAGGCGGAGGCCGCGCATGCGGGCTTTTCCGAGATCGGGCTCGCGCACTTTTGGGTGGGTGTTTGCAAAGCGGTGGAGGTGTCGGTTTCCGAATTGCTGAAAGCGGGCAGCCCCGAGCTTCAGGCGATGGAAGGGCAGGTGGAGGCGGATTTTCTGGAAGTGCGGGAGGCGTTTGCCGGGGCGGGACTTTCGCCCAAGCTGCTGCGGCGGGCGATCCGGGCGGAGCTGGGCCGTCGTTCGGGGAAGTTTGCCCGGCCCTTGCACCGGAGTCCTACGTTGCGGGAGGTTTTCAAACATGGCGCAGCTCTGGCCTCGGTGAATGGCGGACGTTTGCGTCCCGCGCATTTGCTGGTGGCCTTGGTCGAGCAGTGGGATCCGGTGATTTCCTCGGCGGTGACAAAGCTCGGGCATGATCCGGAGGACGTGTTGCGCGGCTTGAGTGCTCGGTTGATGGAAGAGAGACAGAAGACGCCAAGACAGAAGACAGAAGATAAGAAAGAGGAGAAGAAGAAGGATTCCGCCTTGCGGCGCTTTGGGCGGGACTTGACGGAGTTGGCGGCGAAGGGGGCTTTACCGCCTTTGATTGGGCGACGGGCGGAGATGCTGAAAATCACCCAGATCCTGCTGCAAAGCCGGAAGAACAATCTGATTCTGGTGGGTGAACCTGGCGTGGGGAAGACCGGGATTGTCGAGGGTTTCGCGCAGTTGCTGGCGGAGGGGAAATTGCCGGATGCCTTGGGTCGGCCGGCGGTGATCGAGATTTCCCTGACCTCGCTGGTCGCGGGGACGAAATACCGGGGCGAATTCGAGGAACGGCTGGAAGCGGTGGTGCGCGAGGCGTCCTGTGAGCCGAAGCCGATTCTGTTCATCGATGAAATCCACTTACTGCTGGGAGCCGGATCGGCCAGCGGCAGCATGGACGCGGCGAACATCCTCAAGCCCGCACTGGCCCGTGGCGCGATCCGGGTGATCGGCGCGACGACGATCCGGGAATACCGGCAGACCATCGAGAAGGACGGCGCGCTTGAACGGCGGTTCCAGGCGGTGAGGATCGAGGAACCGAGCGCGGATGAAGCGGTGGCCATCCTGCTGGCGCTGCGGCCGAGATTGGAAGCGCATCACGGGGTGGTGCTGGAGGAAGCTGCGTTGCGGGCGGCGGTGGAATGGTCGGTGCAGTATCTACCGGATTTCCGGTTGCCGGACAAGGCGCTGGATTTGGTGGATCAGGCTTGTGCGGCGGTGAGGTTTGCGACTTTGACTCCGGTGGTTGAAGAGATTCCTAGCGGCGAGACGCCGCTAGCACGGCCTGCCGCGAGACGCGGCAGCCACGTTGTGGGGAGAGAGGAGATCGCTCGTGCGGTGGCGGCGCGGTGTGGGATTCTGGTGGGGACGCTGACGGCGGATGAGGGGGCGCGGTTGATGGCATTGGAAGGCGATCTTGGACGGCGGGTGAAAGGACAAGCAGAGGCGATTTCTGCGGTGGCGGAAGCGGTGCGGCTGGCACGGGCCGGATTGAAGAAACCGGGGCGACCGGTGGGCGTGTTTCTATTCGTCGGCCCGAGCGGCACCGGCAAGACCGAGCTGGCCAAGGCGCTGGCGGAGAATTTGTTTCACGACGAGCGGCGCTTGATCCGCTTCGACATGTCCGAGTTCATGGAAGAGCACAGCGTTGCGAAACTGATCGGTGCGCCGCCGGGATACGTCGGCCACGACGAGGGTGGTCAACTCAGCGACGCGATCCGCACGCATCCCTACAGCGTGGTGCTGTTCGATGAGATTGAGAAAGCACATCCCAAGGTGCTGGATTTGTTTCTCCAGATCTTCGATGAAGGCAAGCTGACCGATGCACAGGGCAGGAAGTGTGACTTCCGAGAGTCGGTGATCATTCTGACGAGCAATCTGGGAAGCGGTGAGGTGGTGAAGAGAAGGATGGGGTTTGGGGCGGAGGAAGAAGGCGGCGGGCAGGATGCCCGCGCCACTGTGGAAGAGGAAGCCATCCGCAAACACCTGCGACCCGAGCTGGTGAACCGTTTGACCAAGGTAGTGCATTTCAAGCCTCTGGAAATGGAGACGGCACGGGAGATCCTTGGGAAGCTAGTTGCGGAGTTCAACGGGCGTCTAGCAGATCGTAATGTGACTGTGGCGCTGAACCAGAGCGCCGAAGAACTCATCCTTCGGGAAGGATTCAGCAAGGAATTCGGCGCGAGAAATCTTGAGCGGGTGATGGATCGCTTGTTAGGCAAATTGGTTGCAGATGCCCTGCTGAGCGGAACAATCATGGCGGACCAGACGTTACACCTCGAAGCGGTCGATAACCGGATTCAGTTTTGCGAGGGTTTAGCCCCTTGAGTCTTTTGATCAGCCCATGCAAGCTTTCATCGGTGCCCGCTACTATGCTGAAAAGCCCGACAACGGACCCGAGTGGGGAATCCGCTTCGGACTCACCTTCCTGTTTCCCAAATAACAGTGCCGCCTCATGACTCCGCTCGTTCTCACTTGTTGCCTGCTGATTTCCGCCATCGCGGTTGCAGACCCTCTGCAGGATGCCGCAATCAAGGAGGTCATGAAGGAGAAGAGCGGTGCGTTTATCATCATCGACTGCGCCTCCGGCGAAATCACCGACATCGATCCAGTCGCGTCGGGAAAACGGCTTCCTCCTTGTTCGACTTTCAAGATTTGGAATAGCTTGATCGCGATCGAGGAGGGGATGCTGACCGGTGCTGGAGAATCGTTTTATCAATGGGACGGAACCGAACGGAGCATCGCGGCTTGGAACAAGGACTTGAATCTGCGCGACGCATTCCAAGCCTCATGCGTTCCCGCCTTCCAAGACCTCGCCCGGCGCATCGGACGGAATCGCATGGATCACTGGCTCAACGCACTGAACTACGGCGACAAAAACACCAACGCGGGAATCGATGTCTTCTGGTTACCCGCTGCGGAACGCACCACTGTCCTGATCTCACCTAAAGAACAGGCTCAACTGATTTGCCGTCTTATGCGCGGCGAATTGCCGGTCAAACCCGCATCGATCCAGCTTCTCAAGCAATTGATGAAATCCCGCTCCACTCCCAAAGGCACGCTCTTCGGCAAGACTGGCAGTCGTGCGTCCGCAGATGGGAAGTTCGATATGGGATGGTTTGTCGGCTTTGTGGAGTCCGGAGGCAAAACTTTCGCCTTCGCAACCAACATCAAAGACCGGGAAATCTCCGGCGCGGAAGTTCGCACACTAACGGAGACCATCCTGCAACGCCTGGAATTGTTGTAATTCCATCCATCCTACCCAAGCGAATCCGCAACGCCTCATGTGAGCTACAGTTCTCCTCAACCCTGAAAATCCGCGCTCGCACAGCCCTACCCATAAGGGCAGTTGACAGCCGAGTGATCCTCACGGGAAATTCCACCAATGCCATGAGCAGCAGTTTGTAAGCGCAAACTCCCACCAATCATGAAACCACAAGCCATTCGATTCAAAAACCTGACGAAACCTTTCCGCGGAGCACTCGCCATCGTATGGGTGGCTTTGCTCGCTCCGGCCGCATCCACTTTGCATGGGCAGACTTCCCTCGGAGGCGGCGGCGACTCACCCACCACCAACACCGGACCTCAGGAGGCATGGAGGCTTCCCAATGATCAATTGGATTCCCTGGTCGCGCCGATTGCGCTCTATCCCGATCCACTGTTAAGCCAGACTCTGGTGGCCTCCACTTACCCGCTGGAAATCATCCAACTCCAGCAGTGGATGGGACGGAACAAGGATTTGCAGGGCCAGGCGCTCGCGGACGCCGTGCAAAAGCAAAACTGGGATCCCAGCATCCAGTCGATGGTCGCGGTGCCGGATGTGATCGAGCGCCTCGCAGGAAACATCCAATGGACCACGGAACTCGGGAATGCGTTTCTGGCGCAGCCGGAGGACGTCATGGCCGCGGTCCAGCGCATGCGTGGCAAGGCACGGGAATCGAATGAGTTGGTGAGCAACAACCAGCAAACGGTCGGCACCGAAGTCGTGGAAGGCGGCCAGGAGGTGATTGTGATCCAGCAAGCGGATCCAAAAGTGGTTTATGTCCCGTCATACGATCCCGTTGTGGTCTATGGACCACCGGCTTATCCATATCCTTCATATATCTACCCCGGCTATGTGCCGGGAACGGGCCTCGCATTCGGCGTGGGAATCGCCTTGGGAGCCGCATGGGGCAATGGCTGGGGATACAACTGCGGTTGGCACGGCGGGGATGTGAACATCAACGTCAACAACAACTACGTGAGCCATTACAACAGGGCGAACAACATCAGCAATGCCAACGGCGGCAAGTGGGCGCACCAGCCGGCACATCGCGGTGGCGCTCCATATGGCCGCGGTGGCATCAATGGCGTCGGCGGCGGAACCCGCCCGGGAGGCGTCGGCGGTATCGGGGGTGCCGGTAGGCCTGGCGGAGTGGGTGGTATAGGCGGAGCCGGTAGGCCGGGTGGGGCTGGCGGAGCGGGTGGCGTCGGTGGTGCAGGAAGGCCCGGTGGCGCTGGTGGCATCAGCGGTGCAGGCGGTGCGGGAAGACCCGGTGGAGCAGGCGGCATCAGCGGAGGCGCAGGCAGACCTGGAGGTGCAGCCACTCGTCCAAGCACCCGTCCAAACACACAACCCAGCAGTCGCCCCAGCAGTCGTCCGGGCAGTTCAAGCATTGGAGGTCGCAGTCTGTCATCCGGATCGAGCGCCAGCAGGAGCGCCTTTGGCGGCAGCGGCTACAGTGGGAATTCCGCACGAACCAGCAGCTCCAGGGGAAGCAGCAGCATGAGAAGCTCCGGCTACAGCAGGGGCGGTGGCGGTGGTGGTGGCCGCAGTGGTGGTGGTGGTGGCCGAGGGCGCCGCTGATCGCAAGCAACCCATCCCTTGGAAACACTCAAAACGAAAACCATTTTATCATCATGAAAACTTTGAATCATTCATTTCAGGCGATCCTCGCATCCAGTCTTCTCTGCGTCATCACGCAGGCGGCACCGGATGTTGCGGCCGAGCCTACACAAAAACGATTCGACACTCCGGAGCAGGCCGCCGCGACTCTCGTCGAAGCCGCCGCTTCATTCCAGACATCCGCCCTCAAGGAAATCCTGGGGCCGGATAGCGAAGACATCGTCAGCTCGGAAGATCCCGTGATGGACAAGGAGCGCGCACTCGCTTTCGCCGCCAAAGCAAAGGAAAAGCAGGCGATCGAAATCGATCCTGGAAATCCGAATCACGCCATTCTTTCCTTCGGTGAGGATGCCTTTCCTCTTCCCATTCCAATCGTCAAAACAGACGGCAAATGGTCCTTCGATACCGAAGCCGGGCGCGAGGAGATCCTTCACCGCCGCATCGGTGTCAACGAACTGGACGCCATCACGATCTGCCGTGGCTTTGTCGAGGCGCAGCACGAATACGCCTCCGAGAAGCGCGACGGAGCCCTCATCCACCAATATGCCCAACGCATCATCAGCACACCGGGCAAACAGGACGGTCTTGCCTGGAAGAATGCGGATGGCATGTGGGACGGCCCGGTCGGCGAGGAAATCGCCAAGGCTCTGGAGCAGGGCTACGCCGAAAAGAACAAACCCCAACCCTTTCACGGCTACTATTTCAAGGTGCTCAAGGGCCAGGGCCCCGCAGCGCCGCTCGGCCAGCTCGATTTCGTCATCAATGGTGCCATGATCGGCGGCTTTGCCTTAGCGGCCGCACCTGCCGAATACCAGGTCACGGGTGTGAAGACTTTCATCGTCAGCCACACCGGCATCGTTTACGAAAAGGATCTCGGCCCGGATACGCTCGAAGTCTTCCAGAAAATGGAACTCTTCGATCCTGACTCATCGTGGCAGCCCACCGATGATCAGTGGTAAGAAACATTTGCCAATATGACGCCAACCAAACACCTCACCGCATCATCCATCCTCGCCCTGCTCACACTGCCGTCATTGGCAGGCAGCAGCACCCCGGCCGATATCGGCGGCTTTGGGGTCTCATCGGATCTCACCCGGCAGGCGCTGGCGGCCCTCGGATATCACATCAATGACGACGCGGCGGTGGTGCTCGGCTACCGCGGCATCGGCACCGATTACGAGGACGGCTTCTTCGCCTACGACGTCATCAGCCACAGCATTCTGCTTGGATTCGAATACAGGTTTTGAGGACGCCGCAGCAGGCGTTCCATCCGCCCACCCCTGCCCATGGGCCTATTGACAGAGGTCGCGATTCACACAGAGACTCGCCCCGTTCACCCATGGATTTCCTCATGACCCGCTCACTTCCACGCATCTCATGTCTCGCCGCGCTGGCCTTTGCCGCCTGCGCGCCCACCGCATTGCCGCCCGAGGAGGGCTTCCACCGCGCCGCCGTCGTCTCCCTCAAGCAGGCGGCGTCCAAATCACTGCCCCCGGAACAACGCGCCGCGCTTTATCTCAATGCCGCCCGCGAGGCAGCCTTGCTGCTGGACTCCCCCGGTTCCGGCGAGGCCGCCCGGCAGATCTACAACCAGGCCGCCGCGGATCTCACGGTATTGCTGCGTTCCTCCACCGACGGGCAGTTGTGGAACCGCCCGCTCACCCTTGAATCGGGAGGCAAGACCTGCCGCCTGCGCTTCGCCAAAGGAACCGGCGACGGCGTCTGGGACCCCGCTTATTTCACGTCCTTCACACCGGCGGGCGACGTGGATCTCAAGACCATCGAGCGCAGGAACCGTCAGGAAGGCGTCGGCGGCGCACTGGTCGGCGTGCGCAAGACCGATCCGCTGGAGGCGTTTTCACCATGGGTGGGAGTCACCGCGCCGGTCACCGCGGTGCTCGATTTCAAGGGCAATGACGCGGTCCTCTCCCTCATCGATCCCACCGGGAAAACCAAGTCTCCTGTCGCTGGAAAAGACCGCGCGCTGGAGGCCGATTTCTCCGCGCCGCTCGCCTACTATCCGCAGAAATCCGAACTCTGGGAAGGCCTCATGGGGGCCATCCGCGTGACCGATCACATGAAAACCACCGGGCTTTACATGCTGGAGCCCTACGATCCGGACCGCATCCCGCTGGTTTTCGTGCACGGGCTGATCTCCACGCCGCGCATGTGGCGCAACGTGATCAACGAACTGGAGACCGATCCGGTGCTCCGCGAGCGCTACCAATGCCTGGTCTTCGCCTATCCCACCGGCAACCCGCCGCTTTATTCGGCGCTGCGGCTGCGCGAGGAACTTGCGAAATTCCACCATCAGCATCCGGGCGCGCGCGACTGTGTGCTCGTCGGCCACAGCATGGGCGGCATCCTGTCACGCACGCAGGTCACCACCGTCCGGCGCGAGGACTGGGATGCCATCGGCGAGGACAAGGCCCATCGCTTTTTCGCCAAAGTCAAACCCGGCGATCTGATCGACCGCTCCACGAGTTTCACGGCCAATCCCCGCATCGACCGCGCGATTTTCATCTGCACCCCGCACCGCGGCAGCGAGATGGCTGTCGGCACTCTGGGCGAACTCGCCATCCGCCTGATCTCCCTGCCCGTCGATCTCGCGGGCACCCTTACTTCCACAGTGGGTGATTCCATGGCAGTCATCACCGGCGATCCCAAGCGTGTCCCGAACAGCGTCTCGGGACTTTCCCCGAAAAACCCCACTTTCACCGTGCTCGACACCCGCCCCCTCGAGGTTCCCCATCATTCGATCATCGGCGACCGCGGCAAGGGTGACACGCCGGACAGCTCCGACGGTGTGGTCGAGTATTGGAGTTCCCGTCTCAAGTCCGCGAAGACCGAAAAGATCGTCCCCGGCCCGCACGGCGCGTGCGAACTGCCCGAGACCCTCGACGAACTCCGTCACCTGCTCCATCTGCATTTGAAACAAACAACAAAACCATGAAAACCACCCCCGCCAAACTCGCCACCGCCGCCCTGCTTGCATGCGGCACCCTCGCGTTCCTGCCAAGCTGCGGCAACGACCCCGTCACCAACTTCAACGCCGCCAGCGTCAACCCGCACAAAGCACCTACGCCTCCTTCTTCAACCAGCGCGGCCTGATGGGTGGTATCGGCCTGCAGGGCAGCAAGATCACCCGCATCCATGCGCCGCGCTCATAGAGGCACCACTCCATACACGGAACCGCGGCGGCCACCGGCTCGATATCGATAAACCCTATCCCGCATTCAGATGAAAAACACCTTCTCATCGCGCATCCCCGTCACCGTCATCTGCCTTGCGGCGGCCTCAGGCCCCGCCGCCGCGGCAGCGCCCGACGGCCGCTTGTTCGAACCCGGTCGCGCGTGGATCGAGCGCTACGATCCCACGCTCATCTCCAGCCGCTATTTCGCCGAGTTCATCTACGAGAGCTATGATGACGACTCGGAGGTTTTCAAAGTGGAGAACACCACACGCTGGGGCATTCCACTGCGCGACGGCCACGCCCTCGGATTCCAGTTCATGCTGCCGCTGAAGTGGCGTGAAACCGCCACCGACGACGCCTTCGGTCTCGGCGATCTCGAACTGCGCTCGGGCGTCATCGGAAGATTGTCGCCGACGCTGCGCTATGGCCTCGCCGTCAACGCGGTGATCGATACCGCCACCGACTCCCTGCTCAGCGACAACGCCTTCGTGCTCCGCCCGATCGCCGCGCTGCGCTGGGATTGCAATGCTCGCGTCACCCTGGGTGTCAATTTCGAGTATAACGTCACTCCACTCGACGAGGGTGTGAACGACGTCAGCGCGCTCGAAGTGAAGTTTCCGGTGGCTTTCCGAATCAACGATGATTGGTCCGCCTTCGTCAGTTACAACCCACGCTGGAATCTGCTCGATGAAAGCAGCCGCCAACGCCTGGAACTGGGTGCCACCTGCGTCTGGGGTGAGGAGAACCAGTATGCCTGGTCCCTTGGCACCGAGGTTCCGCTTGCCTCCGAATCATTCGAGTTCAAGCTGGCCACCGGCTTCACCTGGTATTTCTAACCATATTGGGTGAGGGGAATTTCCAGGTAACATGAAGAAGCACCTTGAAAACATCTCACTCGGGTTGCTGGCCCCTCCCGTCGCCATCGCCACCCTCTGGGCAGCCGGAGCACTGGCATACGACGGTCCCGGTCCGGTGATGGCGATCATCGCCACGGTCATTCTGATCGGCTTCATGGTCTGGAGGAAATTCAACCGGCAAGCGTGGGTGGTTTGGTCGCTGTTTCTCGTCATCACCATCGTCTGGTGGCTCTCCCTCACGCCTCCGGCCGATGCCGATTGGCAGCGCGAAGTCCGCAAAACAGCCAGCGCGACTGTGGAAGGCGACCTCGTCACCATCCACAACATCCGCGATTTCGACTATCGCAGCGAGACCGACTTCACCGAACGCTGGATCACCCGCGAGTTCCGCCTTTCCAGCATCACCGGAGTGGATATTGCAGTGAATTACTGGGGCTCCCCATGGATAGCCCACCCGATCTTCAGCTTCCGGTTTTCCGACGCCCCGCCGCTCTGCTTCTCCATCGAAACCCGCAAACGCGTCGGCCAGACCTATTCCGCCATCGGCGGGCTCTATCGGCAGTTCACCCTCATCTACATCGCGGCGGAAGAACGCGATGTGCTTGGAGTGCGGGCCATCCATCGCAAGAACGAGGATGTTTATCTCTACCGCACCACCCTCGCGCCCGCCCAAGCCCGCACCCGCTTCCTCCAATACATCGAGTCGATCAACGAGCTGGCGGAAAAGCCGCGCTGGTATCATGCCATCACCACCAATTGCACCACCGCCATCCGCGCCCAGAATCAATCCGGCGACCGACTGCCGCTCGATTGGCGCATCCTCGTCAATGGGAAAGGCGACGAGATGATGTTCGACCACGGAATGCTCGACACCCGCGGCCTGAGCTTCCCGGAACTCAGAAAGCGCTCCCACGCCAACGCGGCAATCCAATCAGCCGGCAGCGCACCCGATTTCTCCGTCCGCATCCGTCCGGAACAATGAACCGCCAAAGCCCGCCAGCCCAATCCCGGTGAAAATCGTTGCCCGAGTCGTGCGCAGGCAAGCTTGCCATTGACATGCGGCTCCCCGATGTTTAGCCCGCATCAAGCATTTTCATATCAATATGCCCTTGATGTGGCCTAAAAAAGTTACCGCTCATCCAACCCGCGACCGGAAGTGAAAACACCTGCCAGAATCACCACCTGCCCACTCATCGCCACCGTTGTGCTGGCGATGGGTTCCTGTAAGAAACCAGAGGTCGCACCTCCGCCGCCACCCGTCGTCGAAGTGGCGGAAATATCCACCACCGACGTGCCGCTCACCACCACCTTGATCGGCCAGCTCGACTCGCCGCAAAACGTCGAGGTGCGCGCCCGCGTCGAGGGGTTCGTGGACAAGATGCTCTTCACCGAAGGCACCGAAGTGCAACAGGGCGAGATGCTTTTCGAGCTCGACAAGAAACCCTTCCTTGAGCGCCTCGCCGCCGCCGAAGGCATGCTCGCGGAAGCCCACGCCGCCCTCAACAAGTATGAGAAGGACGTCGCCCGCCTCACTCCGTTGGTGGCCAACCGCGCGGTTCCGCAACAGGACCTCGATAACGCGCTGGCTTCCGTGGATGTCGGCAAGGCCGGTGTCCTATCCGCGCAAGCCCGAGTCGAATCCGCCCAGCTCGACCTCGGCTACTGCGAGATCAAGGCCCCGGTCGCCGGACTGATCGGCGGCAAGCAGGTTTCCATCGGTGAACTCGTCGGCAAGGGCGAACCCACGCTGATGACCACCATTTCCACCCTCGATCCGATCTGGTTCTACTGCAATGTCAGCGAAGTCGAATATTTTCAGGCGCGGGAGAAAAGCAAACTGACCGGCAAGAAAGTCGAGGAAGTGCCTCTCACATTGATCCTGCCCAACGGGAAAGATCATGAAAGTCCGGGGAAATTCGTTTTTATCGACCGCGCGGTGGACACCAAGACCGGCACCATGCGCGTTCGCGCGGAATTTCCCAACGCGGAGAAACTATTGCGCCCGGGGATGTTCGCCCGCGTCCGTGTGGACCTCGGCAAGCGCCCCAACACCATCACCGTGCCCGAGCGGGCCATCGTCGAACTCCAAGGCAAGACTTTCGTCTGGTTGATCGGTGCTGACGGCAAGGTCACCCAGCAGGCGGTCCAAACCGGCGAACAGGTCGGTCCGCAAATCATCATCAACGAGGGCTTGAAAGCGGGTGACCGCATCATCGTCGAGGGCGTTCACAAGGTGCGCGAGGGGATGCCGGTCACCATCGCTTCAGCCGCAGCCCAAGCTCCCGAATCCAAACCCGCGAAAGACTAACAGATCATGGCCGAGTTCTTCATTCGCCGGCCGATCGTCGCGATGGTCATTGCCATCCTCACGGTCATCGTTGGCGCCATCTCCCTATCGCGGCTGCCGATTTCGGAATACCCGACGGTCAGCCCCACCATGATCCAGGCCACCGCCACATACCGTGGCGCGGCGGCGGAGGCGGTCATGGAGTCCGTGGCCACTCCCATTGAAACCAAGGTCAATGGCGTGGACAAGCTGCTCTACATGCAATCGTTCAATGCCAACGACGGCAAGATGACACTCAATGTCTATTTCGATGTCGGCACCGATGTGGACATCATGCAGGTCAACACGCAGAACCGCGTGAGTCAGGCCGAAGCACAACTCCCGGACGCCGTGAAACGCGAGGGCGTGGTGGTCAACCGCTCGTCGCCGGACATCCTGATGGTCATCGGCCTCGCCTCGCCGAAAGGCACCTACGATGCGGTGTTCCTCAGCAACTATTGTGATCTCAACCTGGTGGATGCCATCAAGCGCGTCAAAGGTGTGGGCGACGTGAAAAACTTCACCGCGCAGGACTACACCATGCGCATGTGGTTGCAGCCGGACAAACTCGCATCGCTCGGTATCACACCGGATGATATCAAAAAGGCGCTTCAAGAGCAGAACGCACAGTCGCCCGCCGGCCGCATCGGTGCGGAGCCCGCGCCGCCGGGGCAAGAAAGCCAGTTCAACGTGCGCGCTCTCGGCCTGCTCAAGGATCCCAAGGAATTCGAGAATGTCATCATCCGTTCCAGCTCCGAAGGACAGCAGGTGAAAATCAGGGACGTCGCCCGGGTGGAACTCGGCGCGCAAACCTATGACCTCCGCGCCCGCCTCAACAAGTCTCCCGCCGGCGCTTTCGCCATCTATCTCGCGCCCGGAGCCAACGCGCTTGAGACGGCGGAGAACGTGAAGACCATTTTGAAAGAAGCCTCGGAGCGTTTCCCGGCGGACATGGTTTATGACATCGCGCTGGATTCCACGCTGCCGATCAAGGCCTCGATGAATGAAATCGTCCACACGCTCGCCGAGGCGGTGATCCTCGTGCTGCTGGTGGTTTATATCTTCCTGCAAAGTTTCCGTGCCACGATCATCCCGATGTGCACGGTGCCTGTCTCGCTGTTGGGCGCGTTCATCATGTTCCCGATCATGGGCTTCAGCGTCAATGTGCTCACCATGTTCGGCCTGGTGCTCGCCATCGGCATCGTGGTGGACGACGCCATCGTGGTGGTCGAGGCGGTGCAGCATCACATCGAGCACGGCAAGTCGCCCAAAGAGGCCACCCGCATCGCCATGAAGGAGGTGTCAGGCCCGGTCGTCGCCATCGGTCTGGTGCTCTGCGCGGTGTTCGTGCCCGTCGCCTTCATGGGCGGTGTGACCGGCGCGCTCTATCAGCAGTTTGCGCTGACCATCGCCATCGCAGTGGTCTTCTCGGTGATCAACGCGCTCACGCTCAGTCCGGCCTTGTCCGCGATGCTCTTGCGCGAACCCAAGCCCGGCAAGGGGCCGATCGCCGCGTTCTTCCGCCTGTTCAACAAAGGCTTCGACTGGATCATCCAGCGTTATGGTGTCATCGTCGGTGGACTGGTTCGCAAGGCGACGATTTCCATGCTGTTGCTGGTCATTGTGGTGTTCGCGATCAACCGCATCGGCAAACACGTGCCAGGCGGATTCATTCCTGACGAGGATAAGGGCTATCTGTTTGTGGCGATCGAACTGCCGGAAGGCTCGTCCCTCCAGCGCAGCGATGAGGCGCTCAAGCAGATCGAGGAAATCGTTGGCAATACCGAAGGCGTGCAATCCGCCGTGGGGCTGGCCGGCATCAACATCCTCAACAACCTTAACGTTCCCAACGCCGCCTTGATGTTCGTGGGGCTGAAACCGTGGGAGGAGCGCGCCGAGCCTCACCTGCATGCCAAAGCCATCGCCGATGAGTGGACGAAGAAGTTTTATGGCATCCCCGGCGTCCGCGCCTTCGCGTTCGGTCCGCCGCCGCTGCCCGGATACGGCAATGTTTCCGGATTCACCATGCAGCTTCAGGACCGCTCCGGTGGCGGCATCGACCAACTCGCCGGTTATGTGAAACAGCTCCAGGAACTGGCAGCCAAGCGCCCTGAGATCGCCCGCCTGACAACCACATTCAACCCGGCCACTCCGCAGGTGAAAGTGGAGCTCGACCGCGAGAAGTGCCGCACGCTCAACGTCCCGGTGGACAGCGTTTTCGCCACTCTGCAAACCTATCTCAGCGGGCTTTACGTGAACGATTTCGTTAAATTCGGCAAAGTCTATAAAGTCTTCCTGCAAGCCGAGCCGGAGTTCACGAGCAATCCGGACGACATAGGGAAGTTCTATGTCCGCAACAACGACGGGCAAATGGTTCCCCTGAGCACTTTGGTGACGGTGACCAAAATCTCCGGTCCCAACATGGTCACCCGTTTCAACCTTTACAACGCCGCTGAGGTCATCGGTGCCACCGCGCCGGGCTATAGCTCGGGCCAGGCGATCAAGGCGATCGAGGAAGTGATGGGGAAAATGCCCGCCGAGACCGGCTACGAGTGGTCCGGGCTCACCTTGCAGGAGAAAAAATCCGAGGGCCAGGCGGGCATGATCTTCGGCATGGCCGTGCTGTTCGTCTTCCTGCTGCTCGCCGCGCAATATGAAAGCTGGTCTTTGCCCTTCGCGGTGCTGCTTTCGGTGCCCACCGTCATCCTCGGCACCATGATCGGGTTGTTCGCCCGCAATTTCGAAATGAACGTCTATGCGCAGGTCGGCATGGTAATGCTCATCGGCCTTGCGGCCAAGAACGCCATCCTCATCATCGAGTTCGCCAAGATGAAACGCGAGGAGGGAGTGCCGACCATCGACGCCGCCATCGAGGGTGCGAAACTCCGCCTGCGCCCGATCCTGATGACGTCCTTCGCCTTCATCCTCGGCTGCGTGCCGCTGATGATGGCCACCGGCTCCGGCGCCGCTTCACGCTCCACCATGGGCACCGGCGTGGTCTTCGGCATGAGTATCTCCACCGCCATCGGGCTGTTCCTGATTCCCGTCTGTTATGTCTTCGTGCAGAAGTTTTCGGACAGGAAGGAGAAAAACGCTCCGGTTCCCGCCGCCGGCGGTGAGGAGGGGCACTGACAAAGTGGTGTTTCCATCACTTTGTCAGCGTTGCTTGGAACCGGAATGAACGATGGTTAGAACCTGAAGTTGACGCCGAGAAGAAGTCCCGCCTGGGCGATGTCATAGGTGAAGTCTCCATCGTCGTAGTCGGTGTCGAAATAGCGGTAGCCGACTTCGAGTGAAACGCATTCGGTGAAATTGTATCCGACGCTTGCGTGGAGGTTCCAGGTGAAATCCGACGCGACTCCGAAGCCGCCGATGTCGCCTCTGGCGGCGAGGAACCAACGGTCATTGATGTCCCATTGCGTGCGAATACCGATGATGGGATCGGTCCAGCCCTCGTCGGCGGATCGCTGGTCACCGCGTTGCAGGATCGGACCATTCGTTGTGGCCTCCAGATCGAGCGAAATCGAATTATAGCGGATGCCGGCATAGAGATCGACAAAGCTCTGCGGAGACTCGGAGATCCGGTAGAAGACGACGAGTTCCCCGAGGAACTGTTCGAAATCAAGGTCAATGTCGGTTTGGAGCGGCCCGGAAAGCGTGCCTGAGTCTCCAAGTTCCGCATAGAACGCATCGGCGATGAAGCCCCAGCGTCCCCTGCGCGCTTCGAACTGGAGGGCGGCGGCCATATCAAGCACGTCGAAGACGTCATCAAAGCCGGCATCAATGTCCGCGGTAAATCTTTCGGGTCCAGTGGAACCGTCAATCGCGGTCAACCAGGCGTATGGCTGGAGCCGGAATTCCCACGGGCTGGGCGGAGGGGGCATGGTGATGGGTGCTGAGTCGCTGGCGGCAGGACCCGCCACGGCGAGGAGTTGGGTCGCATAGAGAGCTGCGGGAATGAGTCTGGCTTTCATGGGATGGTTTGGTGGTTGTTGGTTAGGTTTAGCGAGGAGGGTGGATGCGGGTGATTTTGGAACCTTGGAGTCCGAGTCCGCCCATCAGGCCGCGCTGGTTGAAGAAGAAGGCATAGGTTCCCTTGTTCATGGTGGTGGTGGAGAGCGAAGCGGCCATGCCTTGATCGACGATGACAAGGCTGGGGCTTGAGCCGATTTCCCAACCGTCCGCTCGATTGATGTTGTTGATGGAATCGTTGTCCATCAGGAAAAGAGCGTAGCCGTATTCCTGGATGCCAGCCTGGAAGCCGTAGGAGAGGCCTGCGGTCTGGTAGAAATCACGGATGGTGCCGTCATTGCCGATGAGGGCGCCGTTACCACCCATGCCGCCGATCATGAAGCCGCCCTTGGTGATTTCCGGGAATACAAGGATACCTTTTGCCCTGGCACCGAGTGCGTGGGCGCTGGGGTTGGAGCGGTAGAGATTGTTCAGGGCGGCGCGCGAGTCCGCCGCGAGTTGGCGGGGATTGACGCTGGCGGCGTTCATGTTGGTGACCGGGCCGCTGGCACAGTGGCTGAGGGCGAAGCTTCCGGCGATGAGGATGGCGGCTGCGGCGAGTTTATGTTTCATGGTTTGGATTCATTGGTTGGTGGTTTTGTGAGTTCAATGCGGAGTGTGGATTCAGGATTGAATTGGATGTCCCGTTGGGGACAGGAAATGGTGAGGCCAGCTTCCTCGAAGGCCTTCTCTAGCATGTAACGAAGGTCACTGGCGAGCGTTTCGCGCGAGGTCTTGCGGGTGTCGAACCAGAACAGCAGGCGGAAGAGCAGCGCCTTGTCACCGAAGTCTTCGAAGCGCACCTCGGGCTCTGTCGGCGATCACCCAAAGTGCACCACCTGATAATCACTTGTTAGAATTCAAAGTGCACCACTTGCGGATGTAAAACCGCTTCCCTCAGGGCGCTGCCAAAGTGCTTGGATCGGGGAGCATGTCCAACATCCTCGAAGTGCCCCAA
>CAXNHR010000003.1:0-41403 GCA_964202135.1 Luteolibacter sp.
CGTCGTCACCATGGGCATCGGCACCATCATGGAGGCGCGCACCAATCTTCTGTTAGCTTTCAGCGAAAACAAGGCCGCCGCCATCGCCGGCATGGTCGAGGGCCCCGTCACCGCCAACAACCCGGCCTCCGTCCTGCAACTCCATCCTTGCGTAAAAGTCTGCGTCGATGAACCCGCCGCATCCCAACTCGAGCGCGCCGACTACTACCGCTGGGTCTATTCCAACAAACCCGCCTGGCAGTTATTCTGAAATGCGCCCGGCAGCGCCATGCCGTTGTGGCTTGCGGCGCGTCCCGGCCTTGGTGGAGGCACTCCGGCTCAGCCGAGGGTGATGCCGACCGGGCAGTGGTCCGAGCCGTGGACGTGGGGCAGGATTTCCGCCGCCGCCACGTTTTTCATGAACGGCGTGGAAACCCCGAAGTAATCGATGCGCCAGCCGACGTTTTTCTGCCGTGCTCCGGCGCGGTAGGACCACCACGAATAGACGGCGGGTTTGTCCGGGTAATGGTGGCGGAAGGTGTCGGTGAAACCGGAATCTAACAACTTGGTGAAACTCGCGCGCTCCTCGTCGGAGAATCCCGGATTGCGGCGGTTTTCGCGCGGCCGGGCGAGGTCGATCTCCTGATGGGCGACGTTTAGATCGCCACAGAAAACCACCGGCTTGCGGGTGGCCTCGCGGGCGACGTGGGCGCGGAAAGCCTCGTCCCATGACAGGCGGTAAGGCAGCCGCCGGAGTTCGTCCTGGGCGTTGGGCGTGTAAACATTGACGAGGATGAAATCCGGATATTCCAGCGTGAGAACGCGGCCCTCATTATCGTGATCGGCAAGGCCGAGGCCTTCCTTCACATCGAGCGGTTTCTCGCGGGTGAAGACGGCGACGCCCGAGTAGCCGGGTTTTTCCGCGGAGTTCCAGAACGCGTGATAGCCACCGAGATCCAGCGGCAGCTGCACTTGTTCCGGGCGCGCCTTGGTTTCCTGCAGGCAGAGGATTTCCGGGCGCTCGGTGGCGACGAATTCGCAGAAGTTCTTGGCGAGCACCGCGCGGATGCCGTTGACGTTCCAGGAGATGAGTTTCATGCAGTGATTCGGATTAGTATCTCTTCCAGGCACTTGGGAAAAAGAGCACCAGCAGGGCGAAGAGCTCCAGACGGCCGAGGATCATCAACCATGCGAGAAAGACCTGCGTTGCCTCGCGGAAGTGGCCGAAGTTTTCGGTGGGCCCGACCGCGCCGAAGCCGGGACCGATGTTGGAAATGGCGGCAAGGACCGCGCCGGCGCAGGTTTCCATCGAGATGCCGCTGCCAGCCTCCAGGAAGCCGACCGCCACCGCGGAGAAGACGCAGATCATCAGATACATGGTGAGGAAAAACATCGTCCGGCCGCGGGCGTTGCCGTCGATCGTGTTGCCATTGACCATCAGATGGAAAACCAGGTTCGGGCGGAAGGCTCGCACGATTTCATGCCGTGCGGATTTGAAAAACACCAGCAGGCGGCCGACCTTGAATCCGCCGGCGGTGGAGCCGGAACAGCCGCCCATCAGCATGAGCAGCGCGAGAATCATCTTGGACCACGCCGGCCACTGTTCGTAATCCGCCGTGCCGAAGCCAGTGGTGCTGGCGATGGAAACCACGACGAACAAGGCGTCCCGCAGTGCTTGCAGGAACTCCGCTTCGCCGTTCCAGGCACGGCCACCGGCGATCGCCAGGATGGAAAGCGCCAGGATGCCCAAGAGCCATTTCCCGTCTTCCTCATCGTGGAGCCGCCGCCAGTTTTTGCGCAGCAGCACCACATAAAGCAGGAAGTTCAGACTGCACATCAGCATGATGAGGGTGATCCAGAGCTCGATCAGCCAGCCGTTGCTCCATTTTGAATAAAAGCCGACACTCAGGTTGTGCGGGCTGAAGCCACCGGTGGATACCGCCGCCATGGAGTGGCACACGGCATTGAACCATGACATGTCCATCGCCCGCAGTCCGAGGATGCAGATGACGGTGATGAAACCATAGATCTTGAGCAGGGCGAGCGAAGTGTCGTGAATCCGCGCCATGCCGGATTCGCCGCCGCGGAATGAGGATTCGTTTTGAAACAAGGACTTCGAGCTGAGGCCGAGATACGAGAGCACCGCGACGAAAAGCACCAGGATGCCGATGCCGCCCAGCCACTGGGTGACCGAGCGCCACAACAGCAAGCCGCGCGGCCAGGCCTCGATATCGGTCATCACCGAGGAACCGGTGGTGGTGAAGCCCGAGGCGCTTTCGAAAAACGCGCCCGCGAAGTCCAAACCCGGCGGGCACAGCATGTAGGGCAGCCCGCCGAAGGCGCTGCTCAGCATCCAACCGAGTCCCACGATGACCACCGCATCACGCCGGGGGATGTGTTTCACCGAGAGTTTCAGCCCGCCGGAGATAATCATCACCGCCGCCACCGCGCCGGTGATGCCGGCGGATTGGAACAAGGCGGCCATGGCTTCTTCATCGCCGGCCACCACGTCGAAGCGCGCGAAGAATCCGCAGATCATCATCGCCACCGCTTCCAACAAAAGCAGGATGCCGGTGATGCGCGCGACGAGGTGGGGATTCATGGGCGGCGGCGTGGTCCGGTTTGGTTATGCCTCTAACAGCCTGACAAATCCCTTGAGCGACGCCTGTGCGACCACGGCGTAAAGGTGATCCCCGGCCAGCAGCACGGCATCCGGTCCGGGAACTTCCGCGTGGATGCCACGCAGTTGGCCGACCAAGACCGCGCCCGGCGGCCAGGCGACTTCATGCACCATGTGGCCGGCCGCAATGGAGCCCTTGCAGACACGGATTTCGATCAGCAAGGCACCCTCCAGGTTTTTCAACACATGATAACGGTCCGAAGTGATGAAGCGCTGGATCTCCTTGCGGGTGGCCTCGCGCGGACTGACTGCGGCGCGGATGCCGAAATGATGGCCGCTGGCGGAAATCGCCGCCGCATAATCCGCCCGGTGGATCAGGGTGAGGCAGTTTTTCACGCCCAGCGTGTGCGCCTGCAGGCAGGACATCACGTTGTCCTCGTCATCCGAACTGGTGCCGATGAAAAAGTCCGCCTCGCCGACTTGTTCTTCTTCGAGCTCCGCGACGACGGTGGCGTCGGCATTGATGACGGTGGTGTTGGCGAGGCGGTCGGCGAGTTTCGCGCACAGCGCGGCATCGCGCTCGAAGATGCGCACCGAGCAATCCAGGCTCTCGAGCATCTGGGCGAGGGTGAAGCCGTATTCGTTGCCGCCGAAAATGACCACCCGCAGGCGCTCCTTCTTGGCTTGCTTGCCCAGCAGGCGCCCGGCGAAATCCCGCAGCTTGCGCGGCTCGCCGAAAATCGTCACCAGGTCCCCCGCCTGCAGCACGGTCTCGGCATTCGGAACGAAATGTTCGCCACCACGCGAGACCATCGCCAGGCGGATGCCGGTCGGCGCGCCGAGTTTGCGCAGCGTCAGGCCGCAGGCGTCAGCGCTCTCACCGACGCGCAGTTGTTGCAGTTCGATGCGGCCGCGCGCGAGTTCCTCGATCTCGACGGAATCCGGATTGCGGACGTATTTCGCCAGCTCGATGGCGGTGAGACGCTCGGAGCTGAACAGGTGATCGATGCCGAAGTGCCCTTTGAAATCGAACAGCCATTCCTCGCGCTGGAGTCCGGGGTGCACGCGGCTGATCACCTTGGCCACCCCCATGCTCTTGGCCATCGAGGCGGACATCAGGTTGGCGGTGTTCGACGAGGTGAGCGAAAGGAACAACTCGCACAGGCCCACATCCGCCTCCACCAGATCCTCGACGCTCGATCCATTGCCGTGGATCACCTTGGCATCGATGACCTGCTCCAACTCGGCCGCGAGGACCGCGTCTTTCTCAATCACGGAAATGTTGTGCGCTTCCTGGGAAAGGCGGGACGCCAGATGCCGCCCGATCTCACCTGCGCCGACGATGATGATATTCATGCAAATGCGCACGGGCAGATGCCGCCCGGCGGCGCAAGTTATCGGCAGGCCCTCAGCGGGACAATCCCAAAAGCCGGCTGCTCACCAGCGCAGCAGGCGGGTGACGGCGGCGCGCAGCGCGGTCTCGAGCACGGCGGCCTCGCCGTGGGTGAGGGGAATGGTCACTTTGCGCAGTGATTTGTCGGCGCTGTCCTGGCGGGAAATGCTCAGGAGGTAGGGAGCGCGTTCCGGATCCTCGCGGGGGGTGAGTTCGAAGGCGCTGTTGGCTTTCTCGGACTGGTGGAAAAGTTTCGCCTGCGGCAGGCGGCCTTGCAGGGTGGCGAGCACCGTGCCGAGATCGCTGAGGCCCCATTTCATGGTGATTTTGTTTTCCCAGTCGAACTGCTTCTCGCCGGACTGCGAGGCGGCATCCACGAAGATGGCGGCCTTGCCGCGGTTGAGGCCGAAGCGGACCACGCCGCCGCTGCCGCGCGAGTTCGGTTTGTAAATCGCGTAGTCCGGTGTGCGTTCAATGGCCGCGGGTGGATCGACCGGGGCTAAGGGTGTGGCGGATGGGGTGGGGGCTGGTTCCAGAAGTGCTGTTTTCATCGCATGGTTGGGTTGGATACTTGGGCACGATGAGGCAGCAGCGATGAACGCGCAAGCAAAAAGTGTTCAATTGAACAAATATTTTCTCAAGGTGTGTAAGTCTGTGAAATCCAATGCCCTCAATCGGCTGTAGAGCCCGCGAAAAGCAAAAATCCCGCCGAGCTGGGGCTCAGCGTTCCCGGGAGCAGGTGTTACCTGACGGTGGGCGTCATGGTGAACAAGCCCTGCGATGCCTGATAGGCGTGCTCCATGGTCATGCGTTTCATCTCGTGGCCGGCTCCCCACGAATCGGTGAAAATGAGCTGCTTGGCCGCATCGTTATAGCCGATGATCATGCGCATGTGGCCGCCGTCCTGCTGCATGGCGATCGGCGGATCCTCGGGAAACTGGCCGAGAACCAGGGCCCACAGCAGCGGCACGCCGTTGTCGATGGAGCTGCGGATGGTTTTCTCGAACTGGCTTTGCGGAAAATCGCGACCGACGGTCATTTCCCGTTCATCCACCTGCACCAGACGGTTCTCATGGCCCATGGCGTGGATTTTGAAGCGGGTTTTGAAACGATAGTCGATCTTGCCGAGCGCTTCGGACATCGCCAGTGAGTTGGTGCCTTTTTCCGCATCCGAGCCGGCCACCTGGGCGAGTTGGTGCTGGTCCGCGGGGATGCCGTAGTATTCGAGCAGGCGCTGGGCGGTGGCCACCACGCAATATCCCTTGGGGCCTTGGTCCACCATCGGAATGCCCTTGATGAAGACGTCGCCGTTTTCGCGGACGACATTCTTGGGCAGCTCCGAGACTTTCACGGCGGAAGGGCGGCTTTGGAAAGCGGCGGCAGACACGCCCTTGGCATCGCGCGGGGCGATTTTGAGCCGCAGGAATTCGGGTTTTCCCTGCAGTGCCTCCGGATTGTGCTCGAGGGTCGCCATGCCTTTTTGTGAAACCCAGATCCAACCTTCCGCCAGCAGGCCTTGGGTGGGATTGGCTTTTTTGGAATTCGGCCGGATGTCGAGCAGCGCGCCGATTTTCTGGCCGCAGAGTTTCATGCGTTTTTCGAATTCCTCACGGCTGATCTCGCCGGAATCGCCGCGGTTGTAGAATGAAAAGGTGATCCCGTTGAGTTTGCCTTCGAGGAAATCCACCACCACTTCCTCCACCGGCAGCGCGCCGTCGAAGAGCGTGAGATCCACCATCAGATTCGTGTAGGGGCGGCGCATGAACACCGCGCGGTCGCGGCTTTGGGTCATCCAGTTGAAGTAGGGGTTTTTCTTCATCTGCACGCCCTCGGGCAGCGCGTATGTGGCATCCAGATCGTCCGGCACAAGCGACCAAACGGCGGGAATTTCCAACAACTTGTCCACGCCGCGCGAGAGTTTTCCGGCCTCAACCTGGCTGTGGAAATTCGCGGCCGCAGTGCTCTGAGCGGGTGCGATGCACGGCCAGGCAAGGAGGCCGCAGCAGAGGAATGCCATGGAACGCATCATTGGAGACAAGGGTCAGATGGACGCCCGGTCCTGCCAAGGAATTTTTTTCAGATCAATTGACAAGCGACGAAGCCACCGTCTTCGCGGCGGATCCTGAAGGGATGGGCCTCGTATGGAGACAGTTGTCCGAGCTAGCCACCGCCTCGCCTAAAAGATGGATGGACGCCTACCTCGCGGCCTTTGCCATTGCCGCGGGAATGCGCTTGGTGACGTTTGACAGCGACTTCGGACAATTTGAATCCATGGGGTTCGATTTGATTTTGCCCATCCATTGTGGGTTCGTGATCGACGAGCAAGCAGCCCGGGGCGGTTGACAGCGCCAGCGCCCGCCGCTTTGCTCGCCGCGATGTCGCCCGACTCCCAACAGGACTTCGCGCTCGCGTTTCTGAGCATCCTCTTCGAGGGCGCTCCCTTCATTCTGCTCGGCACCTTGGTCAGTGGCTTCATCGACATTTACCTGCCGGCCGGCACGATGGACCGCTTCCTGCCGAAAAACCGCAATCTGGCGGTGGTGGTCGCCGGCCTGCTGGGCGCGGTGTTTCCCGTCTGCGAGTGTGCGGTGGTGCCGGTGATCCGCCGTTTGGTGAAGAAAGGCCTGCCGGTTTCCTGCGCGCTCACCTACATGCTCGCCGCGCCGATCGTCAACCCGATCACCGCGCTGAGCACCTGGAAGGCGTTCCAAGGCCAGAACGCGGCGATGATGACGAGTTCGCGGCTGTTGTTAGGCTTGCTGATTGCGGTGGCGGTGGGACTGATCGTTTCCCGACTGCCACTGGCGATGGTGCTCAAGGAGCGCTTGCTGAAGTCGCTGGACGAGCCGGAGAAAAAACATTCCCACGGCGATTGCGGGCATGACCACGAACATGGCGATTGCTGCGGGCATGATCAAGATCACGAATCGTGCGGCGGTCATAGACCGCCGCTACATGACAACCAGGACAACCGCCTGGTGGCGGCCTTCCGTTCGGCGTTGAAGGACTTCGTGGAGGTGGGCGTGTATTTCGCCATCGGCGTCTCGATCACCGCGCTCTTCAACACCGGCATCGCACCCGGCGCGGTATGGCTCGACGGCTTGGCCGGCAGCCAGGTCGGCGCGCCCGCCGCCTTGATGGCGCTGGCCTTCATCCTCAGCCTTTGCAGCACCTCGGACGCCTTCATCGCCGCCACCCTCGACAAGTTCTCCTGGGGCGCGAAACTCGCATTCCTGACATTTGGTCCGATGATGGATGTGAAGCTGATCTTCCTCTATCAAACCGTGATGCGTAAAAACTTCATCATCGCGCTGGCGCTCGGTTTGTTCCTCGCGATCGGCGGCATCACCATTTTCTGGCAGCACCTCATGTTCCAGTCATCATGAATCCCAAGCTCCGGCGCATTCTGTTTTCACTGGCCGTGCTCGTCTGGAGCGTGGTGCTGCTGTATTTCCACGCCACCGGCCGCATCAACAAATACCTTGCTCCGGATTTCCGTCCGATTGCCTTTGTCGGTGGCCTCGGTCTCGCGGTGCTCGGTCTCTTCAACCTGCTCACCGCCGGCCAATCCGCGGCTTGCGGCCATGACCACGGCGACGATGGTGACGCCCACGACCATGAAACCAGCGACATCCACCCCGTCGCGGCACTGTTGCTGATGGTGCTGCCGGTTGCCTTCTCCGTGGCCTGGACCAAGGACGAATACTCCGCCGCCGCACTCTCGCGCAAGGGCCTCTATGACGCGCCGTCGGACATGAACACCACGTTTCTCGCCGCCGCCATGCCGCCGCTCACCCGCGAGATGGTCGAGCAGAGCCACCGCAAAACGACGGACGGTTTTTTCGAATTCAACCTCATGGAATTGTTCTTCGCCACCGGCGACCGCGAAATGCAGTCGGTCATCGACGGACTCAAAATCGAAACCGAGGGCCGTTGGATCGACGAGAAGATGCGCAACCCCAACGGCACCCGCAAACGCCTCTACCGGCTCTTCATGACCTGTTGCGCCGCCGACAGCCGGGCGATTCCGATCGTGCTCGAATTCGGAGAAACGCCGCCCGATTTACCGGAAAACGGCTGGGTGAAAGTGGCCGGAACCATGCGCTTCCCGCTCGAAGAGGGCGTCATCCAGCCGGTGCTGGTGGTCGAACGCGCGCTCGCCGCCGAGCCGCCATTCGAGGAAAGCTTCATGCGCAAGTGATCCAGCGCATCCCAAGCAAGGGAAGCGGTGTTTGCCAGTATCCGCCGCAGTGATATCATCAACCAATGCAAGCGACTGATCTTACGGCCGAGACGCCGATGGGCGTGATTCTCGAAACCCTGCCTGGTGCGCGCCGGGCGTTGTTTGCGCGCTATCATCTTGGTGGTTGCCAGAGTTGTGCTTTTTCCAACGAGGAAACCCTGGCCGGTCTATGCCAGCGTTCGGAACTGGATGTGGCGGAAGTCCTCCAACACCTGCTGGCGAGTCATGAGCATGATTCGACCATGTTGATGGAACCGGCCACAGCGCGGGAAAAATTGGCTGACCTGCGGCTGATCGACATCCGCACCCGTGAGGAGCATGAGGCGGTGAGCATTCCAGGGTCCGGGTTTTTCACCCAGGATCTCCAACAGCATCTCTTCGCCGGTGATCCGGAAACCCTCATCCTGTTATATGATCACAGCGGTCACAACGTGCTTGACCAAGTCGCATGGTTCCGTGGTCACGGGTTGAAACAAACCTTCGGCCTGCGCGGGGGGATCGACGCCTGGAGCCGCGAAATCGATGCCTCGATTCCCCGCTACCGGATCGAGATGGATGCTTAACCTGGCAGCCGCGCGGCAAGGAGTTTCTCGACATGTTTTGCAAGCATGTCGGCTTCGAGGTTGACCGCCTGGCCGATACGGGCCGCGTGCAGGTGGGTGTGTTCCCAGGTGTGCGGTGTGATCCAGAAAACCGCTTCGTTTTCCCCGAGTTCGGCGATGGTCAGGGAAATGCCGTCGATGGCAAGCGAGCCCTTGTCCACACACAGGCGGTGGATTTGCGGTGGCAAAGAAACCCCGAGGATGTGATCCTGGCCGCTGGCCTCTAGCCGAGTGATGGCTCCGGTGGCGTCCACATGGCCTTGCACGAAATGGCCGCCGAAGCGATCGCCCACCTGCATGGCACGTTCCAAGTTGACGCGGGAACCAGCGCTCAATTCACCAAGCGAGGTGACGCGCAGCGTCTGTGCGAGCAAGTCGAACGAGGTTCCCGCATTGGTTCGATCAGCCACCGTGAGGCAGCAGCCGTTGATGGCCACGGAGTCACCAGGCGCGAGTTCGGCGGCGAAGGGAATTTCCAGACTAAGTCTGGCCTGCTCGCCCCGGGATTCGAGCGAGACGACGGTTCCGACGGCTTCGACGAGTCCGGTGAACATGTTGGTGGATTGTGGGATGTGAGAGCTTCAATGCCCGCTGGGCAGCAGGAAGAAGCACAGATATGCGATGATGGTGGGCAGAAGCGCGCCAATGAAGAGGCCGAGGGGGGAAATGCCGTCCTTGAAGAAGCGCGATAGGATGCTTTGTCCGGCCGGGTTGGGCGCGTTGGCGATGACGGTGAGGCCGCCACCAGTCACCGCGCCGGCCACCACCGCGTATTTGGCACCTTCGCTGATGCCCTCCACCTGCGCGGCGAGGTAGGTGATCGCGGCGTTGTCATTAAAGGCTGTTAGAACGGTGGCGGCCAGCATCAGCACCTCTTCGGACAGCGAGCGGATGACCGGCCCGATCCACCACGCCTGGCAGCCACCGTGAATGACCAGAGCCGCGAGGAAGAATCCGACGAGGATGGGGCTGCGCAGCGAAACCTCGTTCTGGTGGTGGCGGGTGGCGATGATGAAGGCGAGGAAGAACAGGAATCCGCCGATGAAGAGCACCGGAAAATGCGAGGTATAGACGGTCCACAAGAGGAAACCGAGATGGACTGTGGTGATCCAGACCGGGATGGGCGTTTCGCGCTCCTGCCAGCTGGCGTCCACCACTCCGTCACCATCCGCATCCACTGCCGCAGTCATGCGCGCCAGATCCTTGCGGAAGAAAACCTGATAGAGAACACAGCTCAGCAGGATGCTCGTCAGGGCCTTCCACCCGAAGTGCTGGATCATGTAACCGGTGCTCCATTCCCACGCGGATGCCACCATCAACACCGGAGGCGCGGCGAAATTGGTGAGCGTTCCGCCGATCGAGATGTTCACGAACAACAGCCCCAGCGTGGCGTAGGCCAATCTGGGCGACGGGTTGAAGCGGTAGAACTTCTTGGCAAGCAGCAGCGCGCCGATGGTCATGGCGGCCGGCTCGGTGATCAGCGAGCCCAGCAGCGGGGCGATGACCAGCACGCTCATCCACCAGGCGGCCGGTGTTTGCCGGCCGAGTGCCGCGGCGCGGGACATCAGGTTTTCCGCGATGCGCAGGACAGGCCGGCTGGCGGCGATGGCCATGATGATGACCACGAAGATCGGCTCGGTGAAGACGCGGTCATGGCTTACATATAACTCGAAATCGAGCCACGAATGGAAGTAGATCGCGGCACCCGCCAGCACGATGACCCACAGGCCGAAGACCGCCTCCACCTCGCCGAGAAAGTGGAAGACGGTGCCGAGAAATGAAACCTCGGGCACGCCGTCGGGGTGTTCCGCATCGCGCAGCCCGCGTTTGCGGAGCTGTTCGTCATGAATTTCCTCATACTTGTGGGCCAGCTTGGCGAAGAAGCCAGCGGCGAAGGTATGGAGGATGGCCAGCGCGAAAATGAGGGTCGCCGCGAGGTTGAAGGGATCGGTTGCCACGCGCGACTTGAGGATTTCCATGAGCCCGCCATCGACGGCGGGGTATTTCTCCGCAGGGATGGGAAACGCGGCGTATTGGCGGCTGCCGTCTGCGAGCTCCGGGAAGTGCGGTTGAAAGCCCGCCGCGTGCGAGGTGGCCGGAGCAAGCAGGCACAGGACGGCGAGAAGAAGGAGGAGTTTTTTCACGGCGGGCGGAGGTGGCGGGCTTCATAGAGGGCGGCGACCCAAGCCGCAAGGCGAAGTTGGGCGAACGCGGGGCGGGAAGTTTGGTTTCCCTAAACATCGGCCAATTGGGATTATGCACCACGTAGCCGTAGCTAAAGGCTGAGACATTGGAATTTAGGCAGTTGTTTCCACTTGCCCCAGCCAGCTCGGGATACAGCATTGGCGGTTCCAACTCATCACTTCCATGGATCTCCTTTTGCTCGCACAAGCCGCCGCTGATGCCAATCCCGCCAACCTCAAGATCTGGGCCTATGTGGGATTCATCGGCCTGGTCATACTATTCCTAGCCCTAGACCTGGGCGTGTTCCACCGCGACGCCCACGAAGTCTCGATGAAGGAGGCGCTCGGCTGGTCGGTAGTGTGGCTGACCTGTGGCATGGCTTTCACCGGCTTCGTTTACTTCGCCTATCAGAACCACTGGCTCGGTCTCGGTTTGGAAACAGCGAAATACGTGGGCGGAGACATCGTGCTCGGCCAGGTGGATGGAGCCACCGCCGCGATCCAGTATCTCACCGGCTACGTGGTCGAGAAATCGCTGGCGATGGACAACATCTTCGTGATCGCGATGATCTTTGGATTCTTCGCAATCCCGGCCAAATACCAGCACCGCGTGCTGTTCTGGGGCATCATCGGCGCGCTGATCATGCGCGGCGGCATGATCTTCCTCGGCGCGGAGCTGATCATGCGATACACATGGATCCTGATTGTGTTCGGTTTGTTCCTGCTGCTCACGGCCGTGAAAATGGCGGTCATCAAGAGCGAAAGCGACCCGCGCAACAATCCGCTCGTAAAGCTGGCCAAGCGTTTCTTCCGCACCGTGGATTTCTTCGACGGTCAGAAATTTTTCACCCGCCGCACGCAGGCTCCGACATACCGCAGGGATGAGGCGACCGGCTTGGAAGTGATGGAACCCACCCCCGCCGGCACGCTTGCCGCAAAATGGGCGCTCACCCCCCTGTTTCTCGCTCTGATCATGGTGGAAATCACCGACCTGGTTTTTGCGGTGGACTCGATTCCGGCGATTTTCGCGATCACGCCGGATCCGTTCATCGTGTTCACCAGCAATATCTTTGCCATCCTGGGGCTGCGCGCGCTGTATTTCTGTCTGGCGGCCCTCATCGCCAAGTTCCGCTACCTCAAGCCGGCGCTGATCCTGATACTCGCCTTCGTGGGGGTGAAACTACTGCTGTTGGCCGGTCCGCCTTACCTTAAGGACCTGGGACTGGCGGCCAGCGAGGTGAAGAGCATCAAGATAGACCCCATCGTGTCACTTGGCATCGTAGTGTTGACTCTGGCGCTTGCCACCGTGTTGTCGATCGTTGTCCCTGGAAAGAGCGAGGAAGAGGCAATCCCGAGTTGATTGCAGGAGTTTCGTGGTCAACCTGCCAGTGCGCATTCTCCCTGAGCAGAACGCCAAGCATGACACGGCTTCTTGCTGCCGCGCGACCAGCCGATTCATCCACAATTAGAAAATCGACGGTGATTTCCGGGTTGTCATGCGGGTTGGTTCACCAGATGATCTGCGCATGATTCATCTGGACGCCAACGCGAGCACGCCGCTGTTGCCGGAAGTGCTTGAGGCGATGCTGCCATGGCTGCGCGACGGTCATGCCAATCCCTCGGGCGCTTATGCCGGGGCAAGGCGGTCGCGCGAGGCCATCGAGCAGGCGCGCGGACAATTCGCCGAGTGGATCGGAGCGGAGCCCGACGAAATTCTCTTCACCAGCGGCGGCACCGAGAGCGTGAACACCGCGCTGCATTCGCTCGACCGCCTCACCGGCCCGGGCGCGGCAGTGATTTCCTCAATCGAGCATTCCGCCGTGCTGCGCTGCGCCGAAGACCTCTCACGGCCGGTGAAATACGCGCCGGTGGATGCGGGCGGGCGGCTGGATTTGGAAAAATTCGCCGCCTTGTTGCCGGGTGCGGCGATGATTTCCGTGATGGCGGCCAACAACGAGACCGGCGTGATCCAGCCGCTGCGCGAGGTCTGCATGATGGCGCGCGAGCGTGGCATCCCGGTGCATTCGGATGCGGTGCAGGCCATCGGAAAATCCGATCTCAAGGTGCGCCATCTGGGCGCGGACATGCTGTCGTTTTCCGCCCACAAATTCCACGGACCGAAAGGTGTCGGCGCGCTTTATGTCCGCCGCGGCATCCGGTTTTTCCCGTTTCATCATGGAGGATCACAGGAAAACGGCCGCCGTGGCGGCACCGAGAACACGCCGGGAATCGTCGGCCTGGGAGCTGCCGCAGCCGCCTTGCGCCGCCGCGCCCAAGAGCACACCGCGCTGCATCTGATGCGTGATACGTTTGAAAACGCGCTGTTCACCGGGCTCAGCGGAGTTTCCATCAATGGGGATCCGGTGCACCGCCTGCCCAATACCAGCCACCTGTCATTCGCCGGTTGCGAGGCGGTCGAACTGATCCTGTTGCTCGATCAGGCCGGCCTCGAATGTTCCGCCGGCTCCGCCTGCATGGCTGGAAAAATCCGCCCGTCCCACGTGCAGCTCGCGATGGGCCTGGACGGCGCGCGCGGCCGCGGCAGCCTGCGTTTCAGCTTCTCGATTCTCAACACGCCCGCAGATGCCCGCAACGCGGCGGAAATCGTCAAGCAGGCCGTCGAGCGCCACCGCCAGGCGAAAGCGCGCGGCGGCCAAGCCGGCGCGGTTTCTCCCTGCGGCCTGGCCTTTTCCTGAAACCGCCTCAAGACGCCGCAGCTCCGCCCTTGCGCGATGTGGCGCAGGCCGTTAAAGCCACCGCCGCCATGGCAGTCATCAACTCGAATTTCCTCAAACTCAAAGCCGGTTACCTGTTTCCCGAAATCGCCCGCCGGGTGAAAGCCTACAGCGAGGCGAATTCCGACAAAGCCGCGCGCATCATCCGCTGCGGCATCGGCGACGTCACCGAACCGCTGCCACCCGCCGTGGTCAAGGCGATGCATGAGGGCGTGGATGAAATGGCCGACCGCGCCACCTTCAAGGGCTACGGCCCGGAGCAGGGATACGAGTTCCTCCGCCAGGCCATCGTGGACAACCAGTTCGCAAACCTCGGCATCTCCCCCGACGAGGTGTTCATTTCCGACGGCTCGAAATGCGACACCGGCAACATCCTCGACATCTTCGGCAAAGGCAACGTCATCGCCATCACCGATCCGGTCTATCCGGTTTACGTCGATACCAACGTGATGGCAGGCAACACCGGCGATGCCGATGAAAAAGGAGCCTACGCCGGATTGATGTATCTGGAATGCAACGCATCTAACAAATTCGTCGCCGATGTGCCGGAACAAAAAGCGGACATCATCTATCTCTGCTTCCCCAACAACCCGACCGGAGCTGTGGCCACCCGCGCGCAGCTTGAGGCATGGGTGAAGTATGCGAAGGCGAACGACTCGATTATCCTTTTCGACGCCGCTTACGAGGCCTTCATCCAGGATCCCGCCATCCCGCGCTCCATCTTCGAGATCGAAGGCGCGCACGACTGCGCCATCGAGTTCCGTTCGTTCTCAAAAAATGGTGGCTTCACCGGCGTGCGCTGCGCTTATGTCATCATTCCCAAAACCGTCACCGGCAAAGCCGACGACGGCAGCCGCGTGCAGCTTCATCAACTCTGGAGCCGCCGCCACAGCACCAAGTTCAATGGCGCGTCCTATCCAGTTCAGAAAGCCGCCGCCGCGGTTTTCTCGGAAGAGGGAAAACAACAAGTCGCCGCACTCATCGAGCACTACATGGGCAATGCCAAGCTGCTGCGCGAAGCCGCTGCCGCCGCCGGACTTCCCGTCTTCGGTGGTGAAAACGCGCCCTACGTCTGGGTCGGCTGCCCGCAGGGACTCAGCTCATGGGACATGTTCGACAAGATGCTTGGCGAGGCCCAGGTCGTCATCACTCCCGGTTCGGGTTTCGGCTCTGCGGGCGAAGGGTATTTCCGCATCTCCGCCTTCAACTCGCGCGCCAACGTCGAGGAAGTCTGCCGCAGGTTGAAAGCGCTGGTGGCGTGACCGCATGCAAACAAGCGCTCGCCACCCGGCACCCGGCGTGGTAGTTTCCTCCCGTGAACAAAGCCCGCACGGTCATCAACCTTGAGGAAACCATCGGCAAGCAAGTGGGTCGCCGCAAGCCGCCGACGGATCCAATGCATGTGGCCAGCGACATGAACAAACTGGCGACCGGCCTGTTGAAAGCATCGGGGCACAAGCTGCCCCGGCGTGGAGTTTTCCGGTTTCACACACATGAGGAGGCAGACCAATGGATGATGACCAGTGGACCGAAGGCGAAGAGTTGATCTCCCGCGCACCGACGCAAGAGGATTTCGTGAATCTCTGCGCCAGGCTCAACGAATTGGATGCCCGTTATATTGTGATTGGCGGCTTTGCCATCATCACGGCGGGCTATCCACGATCCACTATGGATATCGATTATGTCATCGACACCTCCCTTGAAAACGAAGCGCTCGTCTATCAAGCTCTCGAATCCCTGCCTGATCAAGCCGCCAAGGAACTCGTTCCCGGCGAAGTCTCCCACTACAATGTGGTTCGCGTGGCGGATGAAATCGTCGTGGACCTGATGGCTTCCGCCTGCGGCATTCGCTACGAGGAAGCCATCAAGGATTCCATCATCCGAACGATTGACGGAGTGCCAATTCCCTTTGCCTCGCCGCGCCTGCTGTGGCGCATGAAGGAAAAGACCCACCGCGAGAAAGACGCGCCGGACCTGCTCTTTCTCCGGCAGCAATATGGCGATGAAATCTTCGGCCCGGATCGGTGAAGGGCTCCGGTGAAGCTTCCACGGGTTTACAATCCGCCCCTCCTGACGACCGTTTGAAGCGAAAGTGATTTACCACAAGGCCATCAAGAACCTGCGAAACTCAATCCCGCTCCCTGACGCGCGATCCATCGCGGATTGTATCCGGCGGATGCAGCAGCACCGGATCGCCCGCTTTCAATCCGGAGAGCACCTCGGTGAAACGCCCGTCCGAATGGCCGGCCTCCACCGTCGTGAGCCGCGCGCGGCCATTCTGATAGATGAAGGTTTTCCATGCGTTGCCTTCCCGGAATAATGCGCCGGCTGGAACCACCAGCACGTCGTCCGAATGCCAGACGGCCACGCGGACCTCGACGCGGTAGCGGTCGCCAAGCGCGGCGGCGGCCTGCGGCGGATCGATCAGGTCGCTGAGCACGATCACGCGTTGTTCCTCCACGCCAAGCGCGGAGATCTTGGTGAATGCGGCGGGTTCCACGCGGCGCACACGGCCCTTGAGCGGCAACTCGCCACCCCATTGCTCGATCTCCACCGAATCGCCGGGGCGGATGGAAACCGCGTCGCGTGAGAGGATTTCCGCTTCGATTTCAATGTCCGCCGGATCGCCGATTTCCAGGATGGCCATGCCCGGTGTGACGACGGTTTCGCTTTCCTGCATCACATTCAACACGCGGCCGGAGACCGGGGATTTCACCTCGACGAGGTTTGCCGCAGTGGTCACGTCCGGGCGCTCCAGCACGGCGCGGGCCTGCGCGAGTTCGTAATCGATGACTTGCAATGAGAACTCCGCCGCGCGGACTTCTGCCGCCTTGATTGCCGCCTCGCCCTCGGCGCGGTCGCGGTCGGAATCCGATAGAGTGCCATCGCGTTTCACCGAGCGCACGCGTTCGCGCTCGGCCGTGGCGAGGGCGAGCGCGGCGCGCAAGGCTTCCAGTGATTCTGCGGCCTGCTTGCGTGCGGCCTCATGCATGGAAACGACGGCCTCCGCCTGCAAGCGCGCGCGGGGGTCGAGCAGCGGCGCGGCCACTGGCTCGATGTGTGTTAGAATGGTTTTGCCGGCTTCCACGGAATCGCCAGGCTTCAACGGCACTCGGCGCATGTTTCCCGCCACCGGCGCGGCGACGACGTAGCGGTTGCGCACGCGGGTTTTCCCCTCCTCGGAAACGCGCACGGTGAGCGGCGAGCGGGCGACGATGCCGGTTTCGATGACGACAGGCTTGGGCCACAAACCCCAGACGATGAGGACGAGCAGCAGCAGCGCGCCCAGCCACGGCAGCGAGCGGCGGAGCAAATGCCTGCCCGACGGATCGGGCCTGGTTTCCCATGGGGCATCGCCTTGCTGTGGGGTTGAATCGGGATTGGCCATGGGCTGATGGGTTGATTCATAAACCCGCAGCCCGCCGCATTCAAGGGCCGCCCTCGACGATGTGATCCGGTTGGCCGTTCGGGACCAGCGGCCGTTCGACGAGTTGGAAGAACGTCAGGCTGCCGGAGTTCGGAATACGGATCACACATCCACCCGCAAGTCTCTCACCGTCCACAGCATTCCCTTCGCGCCGCTGCCGCTTCCTCGCATGCTTCGCGCGCCATCCTTGCGCCTCTGGCCGAATCGTTTCCTCGCACTCGAAAACACCGCATTCACAAAATCCCGGGAACCAATCACCGCCCCGTCCGTGAAATACCTCACCCGGCACCGCAACATGCGCCCAAACGGAATTTCCCCCATTCGCTTCTCCTCCGCTTCTAACAGACGCTGCTTTTCCGCATCGAGTTGCTCTTTTGTCAGCCCCTTGCGTTTCACGATACTTTTCATCGCCCCGCTTTGCTCCACCCGTTCCTCCACCCGCTCGCCCGCGCCTGCCAGCAGGATTTTCCGATACTCCAAAGCCACATCACCCGTCCAAAACGCCGCATCCGCCGCCACGTCTTTGTGCGCCCTCATCGCCCGCACCAGCCCAGCCCGCGCCTTTTTCCCATTGCCCTTCGCCCCGCCGCCTATCGCCTCCCCGTAACTGCTCCAGCGATAATCCTCAGGGTTCTTCACCATCCCCGCTCTAACAGGATTCAGGTCGATATACGCCGCCATCGTTTTCGACGCCACGCCATCCTCCACGATCACGCTCTTGAAGCGATCCTCCCACAAGTGTCCCTTGCGCTTGGTCTTGCGATTGTGCCACTGCGTGTAGCGTTGCAGGAAGCCCTGCATGAATTGCGACAAATCGTGCATCCGCCACGCAAATCGCTCGTGGATTGCCCGCACACAATCCAGCCCGTTCTTCGCCCTGCCTTCCGCCACCGCCTGCCTGGCCTCCGCCAGTTCCTTGGCCACCAGCGACACTTGCGCCTCCGTTTGAATCCACTTCAAGCGCCCCAACAATTCCTCATCCGTCATCCCGCCCGCCGGTCTCGGAGTGATTTCAACCAGCAGATGGATGTGGTTGCACATGAAGCAGTAGGAAAGCACCCGGTTGCCCGAGAAATTCTCATACATGCGCATGAAAGTCCGCAGCTTCTCCTTCTCACCCTGCCCGAACGCAAAGCGCCGATCCACCACTCGCGACACACAATGATAAATCACCGGCTTGGTGGCCACCACACCCTCAGGCGGCTGCGTAATCGTCCAACGCGCTCGTCTCATGCCCCGCAAGCTACCCAATCCGCCTAACGAGTCAAGCAAGTTTTTCTATTAAGCTCCAGGGGTTTTATATGAGCAGAGCGCAGAGCGCACATCGGTTGCATCATCCCGCCGTTCAAAAGCTTTCAAGCGCCCGGATCAGATCCGTGGGAGAAAGGAGTTCCGGCAGGATGATGGGGTCCTTGCCGGGAATCTGCAGGACATTCACCGGGATGGCGGTGCGGCCAAGTTTGCCCAGCGCGGCTTCAATCTCCGGGTTCGGGTTGGTCTTGTCCGCTCTGAGGGCAACCACGCCCTTTTTCTTCATCAGGGCGATGACCTCCGGTGTGTAGGCGCGCTTCTTGTTGACCTGGCAGGTGGCGCACCATTGGGCGGTGAAATCGATGTAAACCGGCGTGTGGTTCTCCAACAACTCGGCGACGCGCTGCTCGGACCACGTCTCCCATGTCAGCGCGGAGGGTTTGGGCGGCTTGATGAGCAGGAAGCCGGCGGCGGCGAAGACGATCGTGAGCACGATTGCGGTGTAGCGGGCCTGGCGCGTGCGGTGCGGCAGGTTCCAGCGGCCATGGATCCATGCGGCCACCGCCACGGCGCTGAGACCGAACACCGGGCCTAACAGATTTTCCAAACCAATCTGGCCGGCATAGACCCAAAGCAGGTAGCCCGCGGTGGCAAAGAGCAGGAATGACATGGCCTGCTTGAAACTTTCCATCCACGGGCCAGGGCGCGGCAGGAAATCGATGAGTTTGAAAAACACCGACAACACCAGGTAAGGCAGTGCCAGGCCCAGAGCCATCGCGCCGAAGGCGGCGAAGAATCCGGCTGCGGGCAGCGCGACAGCCACCCCGATGGCCGCGCCAAGGAAGGGGCCTGAGCAGGGCGTGGCCACCACGGTGGCAAGCACGCCGGAGAAGAACGATCCCGCGAATCCCTGCTTGGATTGCAGCGAGCCGCCAACAGAAGTGGCGGATGTCCCCAATTCAAAAACGCCATACATGTTGAGCGCGAGCACGAACATCAGCAGCATCAGCGTGAGCACCACCCACGGGTTCTGCAGTTGATAGCCCCAGCCGATCTGGTCCGGACTGGAGGCGGCGGATCGCACGGCAAAAAGAATTCCGCTGAGCACGGCGAATGAGGCGAGCACGCCGACCGTGAAGATCAGGCCGTGCAGCGCTACCTTGCCGCGCGCCGCGCCGGATTGTTGCACGAAACCCATGATTTTCAGGCCTATAACGGGAAACACACAGGGCATCAGGTTGAGTATCAGCCCTCCCAGAAACATGCCGCCGAGGATTTTGGTGAACTTGCCAAGTGGCGGCGCGGGCATCGCCACGGCGGTGGAAATGACGGTCTGCGGAACGATGACAGGCGCCGGTCCTGTTAAAATGCCGGAGATGGCGTCGCCTTGCGGGATCTCGTTGTCGAACGCGTCCTTGGTGGCACGCGGCAGGCGGATCAACCAGGCGTCGCCATCGCGCGTGATCGATCCGCCGGAGCTGGCGGATTGGACGAACCGCTGGTCCGGGATGAAATCCAGCGGATCGTTTTCCAAGGCTCCGGCCGGTGTCACGCGCAGCAGGACCGCGCCGCCATCGGTGCTGGCGGTGAATTTCCAGTCCGGGCGCCGCGCAGGCAGGCTGTCGCGCGCTTTCTCAAACAACGCCGCTTTCGCCGGATCCAGCTGAGCCTGCGCACCGACCGGCAGAACCAGGGTGAAGGATTTTTGCTCGTTGATGCAGGCCTCCTTGCAGATCTGCCAGGTGGCATTGGCTGTTAGAGTCACGGTTCCAGCGCTGGCGAGCGTGGCGGGCGCGGTAATTTCTGTTAGAAAAACCGGACTACCGTTGTAGATATGGCTTTTGCCGAAAAAACCGTCTTTGGCTTCGGGCGCCGGCCATAGGATCGGACCGGCGGAGAAACCCTCGGGCAGCGTCCATTGGATGGCCGGACCTTCCTCGACCCCGCCGGAATTCTGATAGTAGCTGTGCCAGCCATCGGGGTGATTCAATTTCAGGGCAACGCTGAAAGTTCCGCCCGGTGCGATGATTGCCGTCTCCGCATGGAGCTCCGCGACCGTCGATGGCGAACTGCCCGGCAGCTCGAACTGCGCCCGCGCGGCATGGGTTGCGAATAGCAGGGCGAGCAGGGGAAAAGCGTGGCGGAACATAGTGTCTTGAATTGAAAGCGCCGGTGAGAGGAAGGAAAGCCCGGAAATCATCCGGATAAAAAACGAGGCAGCCGGAAACCGGCCGCCTCGCGGGAGTTTCACATTGCAGATCAACGACTCATTGACCGCCGTGTTGCGGTTGGTATCCCATGAGATTCAACCTTCCGTATTGCGTTCAGCACTTCATCAGCCAAAAGCAACTTTGCGGCATACTAGTCCCGGGCGTTGCCATGGAGCGCTCCGGCACCGGCACCTGCGGCGGCTCCGATGGCGGCACCTTCAAGTGCGCGTCCCGATTGGTGGCCGATGATGCCGCCGGCTGCCGCACCGATGAGGCCGCCAGTTGCGGCGCCGCGCTGGGTGTTGGGGCCCGAAGGGTTGGCGCAGTTCGAAAGGGCGAAGGCCGCGGTGACACTGGTGATGATAAGAATGATGTTCTTCATGGTGTGTTGGATAGTTAGCACACAACTAGCCCGGCATGCGGAGCTTTCAAGGACTTTCAGGAAAATCAAAAGATTTCCAGATCTTGAGAAAACTTGGCACGGACTTTGCTTTATTTGAATTTGTCGCGACAAACCAGGCGGTCCGACTAAGATGCCGAGGGGTTAATGGGTTTTCCCTGAGGATGATCAGTCGGGCCGCTTTTTTCAACTTTGCCGGGCGGTGTTTTTGGGTGCAGGGTTTCCGGCGCATGCATGAGAAAAATTCCGCGGAATTCAGACTGGACTTCGATACGCCACAGTTTCTCCACGGCTTGTTTGCCAACGATCCGAAGAATCTCGCCTATCTGGAAGCGTCGCTCGGAGTGAAGGCGGTCACCCGCGAGGGCTGGGTGCTGCTGTCCGGGAACCCGGAGGGCATCGAGCGGGCGCGGGCGGTTTTTACGGACTTGGAAAACGCCCAGCGAAAAGGCGGCCGGATCGAGACCCGCGAATTCCGTCTTGCGGTGGATGTGGCCTCGCGTGCGGGCAGCATCGGAGTCAAGGATCTGGCGGATGTGAAACTCGTCGGCTCGCGCGGCCGCAAGCCGGTGATTCCCAAAACGCCGAGCCAGCTTCAATACATCCAGGCCATCGAGACCCACGATGTGGTCTTCGGCCTCGGGCCTGCGGGCACCGGCAAAACCTATCTCGCGATGGCAATGGCGCTCACATTGCTGAAACGCCGCGTCATGCAGCGCATCGTGCTTACCCGCCCGGCGGTCGAAGCCGGTGAGGCGCTCGGGTTTCTCCCCGGTGATCTGCGCGAAAAAGTGGCTCCCTACCTGAGGCCGCTTTACGACGCCATCCACGACATGCTCGATCCGGAGGAGGGCCAGCGCTATCTGGACGAAGGCACCATTGAGATCGCTCCACTCGCATTCATGCGCGGCCGAACCTTGGCACGCTCGTTTGTCATCCTCGACGAGGCGCAAAACACCACCCGCGAGCAGATGTTCATGGCGCTCACCCGCCTCGGCGATGATTCGAAAATGGTGGTCACCGGCGACAGCTCACAGGTCGATCTCAAGCCCGGCGTGCGCTCGGGTCTGGTCGAGGCCGAGCACGCGCTCGAAGGCGTGGAAGGCATCGCATTCCAGCGCTTTTCCCAAGCGGACATCATCCGCCACCCGGTGGTGGGCCGCATCGTCGAGGCCTACGAGCGGCACCGCGCCTGATGCGGCTTACTGCGCGCCATCAGCCGACGGCGGCGCGGGAAAAGTATCGCCCGGCACGGTAACCGGAGGCACGGGATCCGGGCTGGCAGGAGCCTCGGGATCGATCACGGTGGGAATTGCGCCCTCCGGTGGCAGTTCCGCAGGAGTCACGGGAGGCAGCATGCCGCCGTAGCCGCCGACTGGTGGATAGACTTGGTATTCGCCGGGATTGGGTGTGCCGAAAGCCTCCTCCTGGGCTGGAACAGCGTTTGGATCCTCCACCATGACCACAGGCACCCAACCGACCTCCCCGCTGTCCAATTCCACCTTCACATAAGTGTCGCTGGTGGAAATCACCTTCATCGAGGTGCCGCGGACGAGCAGCTTGTCGGCATCCGCCTCGCCTTTGGGGCGGTTTTTGAAAAACGCGGTGTTGTCCATGATGGCCCGCACAAACTGCCCGGCGGCAAATGCCTGGGTGTTGACTACCGGTGTGACTTGGCCGCCCGGCGTGCTTAGGGGGTCGAAGTCGCCGTTGGTGATCGGGCGGCTCATGTCATTGCAGGCCGCAAGACCCAGAACGACGGCAGCAGGAACGGCGTTGAAGCATTTCATGGGGAGAAATCGCTACCACGAACCTCCCGTTTGGTCAACGTGTTTCCCGAATCATGTTTCCCGAATCAACGGCCTATCCGGACGATGTGGTTAAGCTCATCAAGCAGGAGAATCTGTGGGTTCACAGGCGTCTCTGAATAGCCAAAAGCCATGATGGTCACGCGCTCGCCGGCCTTGATCAAGTGGGCGGCTCCGCCATTGATCAGGATTTTGCCGGTCCCCGGTTCGCCCTCCAGCACATAGGTTTCCAGGCGTGCCCCGGTGGTGATCGAGGCCACCAGTACTTTTTCGCCGGGCCACATGTCCGCTGCATCCATCAAATCACGGGGAATCTCGATACTGCCTTCGTATTCGACATCCGCATCCGTGATCATGGCACGGTGCAGTTTGGACTTGAGGAGCTCGCGCAACATCTGGGGGGAAGAAAAGGCCGTCCGGCCCGCCCGTCAAGCGGCAAGCGATCATCGTTGAAGGCGCACGCATCAAAAAAAAGAGCTACCGCAAAGCCGCAGGCATGTAGTCATTCAAGCTGTTTCTTTGGGAAATTTTGCTTTTGAATGGAATTTTGAGTGTTTGTTTGTTTTGAGGACGGATTGGGCTTGGAGGAAAGTTGTCCACAAGCTTCCGGGGCGAGAATGGGCCGCTGGCGAGCCCGTCGGAGCACCGGGTTCTAGTGGGCTGCAGGATCCACTTTTCGGACTTTTCGCCTTCGAGTGTCTGTCGGCCGGTGCGGATGGTGAACTGGTTGAGGTCGCTTTTGAGGGAGTTGATTGCCGAAGCGCGGTCCTCCACGGCTTAATTGTAAGGGTCATTTGGGACTGAACCCGTTCAGGGTTAAAGCCGCTGAAAGAACTGGTGGCCGGACCGGAGGCAGGAAAAAAGGGGCTTGTTCGCTTATTGTTTCTCCACCTCTTCCGGCACGATGTGAATCCTGCGGCGATACAAGGTATCATCGCCATAGTCGGTGGCTCCTTTATGATTGATCAGAATGTAAAACTCGCTGCCAACGGTCAGGATATCCTCGGTCTCGCGGTCGCCCGGATCGGGGATGAACGTCGAATAAGGCATCCATTTTCCGGGTTCTTCATCAAGCAAATACCGTCCGTCAAAATTCACCCCATCCTTCGACGTGTGCAGATACAAGCGGCCCACTCCTTCGGAATAATACCAGCGGGTGATCAGATACAGCCCCGCCGTTCTGCTGTAGGCGGCATCCGCGTGCAAGTCGGCCGGATGCGACTTTGGTCCCGGCAAGGGATTATTCGGCAGAATTGCTGAGCCGTAGCCGGTCAGACCGTCCTCATTCCAAGCTCCGTCACGGTATTTTTTCCAAGGGGTTGCCTGATGCATGCGCGCCGCAGCCACCACTTCGGCAATCGGTGCCCGTGCAACCGCCAATCTTCTGCCGTCGGGATCCTCGTAATTCGGAACGGGGCCCATGTCGTTGAAATAGACATGAAACCAATCCCCGACCACCAGCAGGGGCGTGCCGCCGATGTTGTGCTTGGAATTGTGGGGACGCACAATCTCGCCGCAATACGTCCATCGATTTCCGCCATCATCCGAATGGAGCAAACCGAGCGCATAATTTTCCCCGGCATTCACACCCGGTGCCTTGTGATGCAGCTCGACATGCGCGACCCCGATGAGATCCCCCTTGTCTGTCTTATAGATGTTATGCAACCAGATGCCGGGATGGTGGATATCCTTATACCAACCATTCAGATCAAACATCTCGTCGCGGGTTTTGCGCCACACCAGGGTTTTGAAAGGATCCGCCGCATCACCTTTATGTTTCGTGTTGATCTCGCCCCAGTCTTCGGAGTGATAAAAGTAAAAGCTGTTTTCATCGTGTCTCAATGTCGCCAGCGTGGTATCCATGCAGGCATTTTCTGGTAATCGGACCAGCTCCCGCGGTCCAATCTCGATCCGAACCCCCTTGGTAGCTTCTGCTTTCTCCGTGGCTTCTATCGGCTGCGCGGATGCCGTCCGGACCAACCCGCCGGGAAAGCAAAATAAAAGCGACAGCAGAAATAACCCGTTAAACCGGATGGGACTCCGGAAGTGCCTTTGTTTTAATTTTTGATTTTTCATAGTTTGGACGATGTCAGTCCTGAATGACCCTTAAGTTAGCGCCATTCAGCCCTTGGATTTGAATGTTTTCTCATGCATCTTGAGGATTTTCCGGACCTTGGGATCTTTCCGAGTCCGGCTCACAAGCTGGCTCATGGCGGCAGGATGCCCCATGCAAAGCCGTGCTGCAAGCCACTCGTTGGTCATCGAGGTGTTGGCCTTCACCAGCGCCGCGCAGATCTCCTTGCCGCAAGGTCCGGAGTTCCTCCATGCTTTCCGGCAACCCCAGTTCGGCCCCGACCAAGCGGATGATGCGCTCCGCCTCGCCTTCCCCGTGAGCACGGATCGCAGCCCCTGCGACACTGTCTCGCTTCGCCACCTTCTCCCTTGCCTTGTCCATCAAGCCCAGCAGCTTGTCCTTGAATCCCTCCTCCCCCATATACCCCGCCGCGAATCGCCTCCATCGCTTTCCCTCCGATCTTGCCGCCCTCGGTCGCCGCCCGAGTCTCCAGCCAGGAAACGTAGTCCGCCCGGCCCCGCCGCTCATGGTTGAGCCTGAACGCATCAAAATGATAAAATGACAGACAAATAATAAGGATTTCACTTGCGGTAGTCGGCTGCTCTTGGCAGTGCGCGCGGGGATGGAGTCGGATCCGGCAGATTACCGCTCGAGCAGTTATGGCGAGGCGGAGGGTGGCGGAGCGAAGGACAATGGGAAAAAGGCGCGGGAGGGCTGGTGCGGGCCTGCATGAGCCATGAGGGAGCGGGATTCGAGGCGGAGAAATGGCGGGAGGTTTCACCGGTCTATCGGAGTGTGTTGGGATTTGCGCTCGGGCGATGACGGGCAGCGGAAGCCCGGCGAAAGGCCTGCTGTGGAGCGCGCGTGACCTGAGAGTCAGGGTGTGAATAGACTGTGGTGGATTCTTTTTTTCGGGTGCCTATTTTGTGAATACCGCTTTAGAGTCCCGCCATGCCCGAGCCCGATCCGCGTTTCAATGAATTCGTCATCCTGCAGGCCCAGAACGCCGGCCTGTTTCTTGGCCAGATTCCTGATCCGCGCAGCGGCCGAAAAAGCGTCAACTTGCGGGCCGCGAAATCCGTGATCGATTCCCTCGAAATGCTGGCTTCCAAAACCCGAGGCAATCTTACAGATTCCGAAGAGAAACTTCTCACCACCGCGCTCCAGAATCTCAAGCCCCTCTACCAGGCCGCAAGCGACACATGATACCACGCCCAACCTTTGATCTCTTGTCTTGCGTCTTGTGGCTTCAAGTCTTTCGTCTTCTCCCATGACATTCGAACCCTTCAACATCGGCAACGTTCCCGTCGGCGGACCCGTCCCGTTTTTCATCCTTGGCCCCTGCGCCTTGGAGTCCGAGCCCTTCGCCTGGGAAATGGCGCGCTCGCTCAAGGAAATCGCCGAGCGCACCGGCATCCATTTCCTGTTCAAGGCCTCGTTCGACAAGGCGAACCGCACGTCCGTCGATTCCTTCCGCGGCCCGGGCATCCATGAAGGCTGCCGCATCCTTGGGGAAATCTCCAAGGAGCTCGAAATCCCGGTCACTACCGACATCCACACCGCCGAGCAGGCGGATATCGCCGCCGAACACATCGATCTGCTGCAAATCCCTTCTTTCCTCTGCCGCCAGACCGACCTGCTAGAAGCCGCCGCCAGGACCGGCCGCGCGGTGAACGTGAAAAAAGGCCAGTTCCTCGCGCCATGGGACACCGTGAACATCGCCGGCAAGATGCGTGCCTTCGGTTGCGAGCGCTTCCTCATCACCGAGCGCGGCACCACCTTCGGCTACAACAACCTCGTGGCTGACATGCGTTCCCTCTACTGGATCCGCAAGGAAGGCCTGCCCATCGTATTCGACGCAACCCACTCGGTGCAGCGCCCGGGAGGTCTCGGCGGCACCACCGGCGGCGATGGCGAACTCGCGCCTGTGCTCGCCCGCGCCGCCATCGCCACCGGCGTGGACGGACTGTTCATGGAAGTCCACTCGGATCCGCCCAACGCGCTTTCCGACGGCCCGAACCAGATTCCGCTCGAATTCATCGAGGACCTGCTCATCAAACTCATCTCCATCCACCACGCGGCGCACTGAACCGCCCCACTCCAGCACTCCTTGCGTGCCATTCTTCCAGCCCTGTTCCTGCTCGCTCCCGCTGTGCCCGCGGCTGAGAAACCGGCGTCTCCCCAACTGCCGGAGAACAAGGCCACCGCCATTTCCCTGCTGCCGAACGGCAGCGAGCTCGATGGCGTGATGCTGCCTCGCTACGATTCGGAGCACCGGCTTTCCGGCGTCTTGAAGTCGAGAAAAATGACCCTTGTAACAGACGAGCTCATCGCGGGAGAGGACGTCACCATCGAGTTTTTCAACCCGGACCGCAGCCCGCGCGGGCGGGTGGACCTCCTCAAGGCCTTGTTCAATCAGAGCAAGGGGCTGTTAGAGGCGCGCGAATCCGTAACGATCCACACCGACCGCATCCTCACCCAAGGCACCCGCCTGGTCTATGCCTTCGGCCAGGGCGAGGGATTTCTAACAGGCCCCGCCAGCACGAGGATTTTGCCGGCACCCACCGAAACCACCATGAACTCCAGTTCCACTCCGCTCCGCTCCGCCGCCGTTTCCGTGCTGGCATCCGCCGCCTTGGTTGCCTCGCCGCCCGCCGCCCCCGGCGATGATGAAAAAGCCGCCATGCAGTCGGATGCAGCATCCTCGGCACCCACCCATGCCAAGGCCAGCAGCGAGGCGAAAGAGGAACTGCGTGCCACCCTCGATGCCTCGGCCGCCGCCACCGCCGCCGCCACCGCATTCCTCGAACAAGCGGATCTTGCCGCCGCCAAGACCGACGCCGTGCCGGAGCCCGCCGCGCCTTTGGATGTGCAGCCCGGCCCCGGTGACACGCTCATCACTTGCGATGGCGGCATGTATTTCGATGCGGACGGAGGCGTGTTCGTTTATCTCAAGAACGTCCGCGTCGCCGATCCCCGTTTCGCGCTTTCCGGTGCCAACGAGCTCAAGGTTTTCCTCGGCAAGAAACCCGCCAAAAGTCCTGAAAAAACCTCATCACCGGAAAAACCCGCCATCGGCCTGGGCGCGAAGTTCGGTGATGTCGAACGGATCGTGGCCACCGGCGCGGTGCGCATCCTCCAAAAGCAGACCGAGGCCGGCAAGGAACCGGTCGAGGCCAGCGGCGCGATTTTCACTTATCATCCGGAGTCCGGCGAGATCGTCCTCAGCGGCGGCTACCCGTGGGTCAAGCAAGGCACCAGCTTCATGCGCGCCAAGCAGCCGAACCTCAGCCTGCGCATCCAAAAAAACGGCTCCTTCGTCACCGAGGGCAACTGGGACATGGGCGGAACCCTCAATCAACAGCGCTGAAATCCCAATGCACGACCCCGGATCCACTGTTTGCCATACCGAAACCGCCGTCCTCTTCGCCAGCGGCCTGCGCAAGACCTACGGCGGACGCGCCGTGGTGGATGGAGTCTCGATGACCGTCCAGCCGCGCGAAATCGTCGGGCTGTTAGGACCCAACGGCGCGGGCAAGACCACCTCGTTCTACATGATCGCGGGTCTCGTCCCGGCGGACGCGGGTTCGGTCTGTTTTTTCGGCCACGACATTTCGAAGCTGCCAATGCACCGCCGCGCCCGCCTCGGCCTCGGCTACCTGCCGCAGGAAGAGTCCATCTTCCGCAAGCTCTCGGTGCTCGACAACCTGCTGGCCATTCTGGAAACCCGGCCCAATCTCAGCCGCGCCGACCGCCTCGACCGCGCCCATGACCTCTTGGGCCGCTTCGGCATCACCAAGCTCGCCAAATCGCTTGCCATCACGCTTTCCGGCGGTGAGAAGCGCCGTCTCGCCATTGCCCGCTCACTCTGCTCCGACCCCAAGCTGCTGATGCTCGACGAACCCTTCGCCGGCATCGATCCCATCGCCGTGGAGGATATTCAGCGGATCGTCAGGGAATTGCGCGACCGCGACGGCATCGCCATCCTCATCACCGATCATTCTGTTAGAGAAACCCTGACCATCACCGACCGCGCCTTCCTCATCCACGACGGCCGCGTGATCCTCGAAGGCGCCTCCGACGAACTCGTGGACGATCCGATCGCCCGCAAGCACTATCTCGGCGATGATTTCCGGATGTGACGGATGTTTTCAATCCACCCGCGGGCAGCCGCCGGGGATGCCGTTTTTCGTGAGCGTCCACTGCCAGACCTGCATGTCACGGGCACGGAAGGCCCCGGCGCAGGAGAGCAGATAGTAACGCCACATCCGGTGGAAGCGCTCGCCCATGCCTGAGAAACGCGGCCATGCCGCCTCGTAGTTGCGATGCCATGCCATCAGCGTCTTGTCATAATCCGCGCCGAAGTTATGCATGTCTTCCGCCACGAACAGCCCGCCGATGGCATCACCGATCTGACCGATGGACGGCACCTCGCCGTTTGGAAAGATATGCTTTTCGATCCACGGGTCCGATGGATTACCCCGCTCGTTCTTGCCGATCGTGTGAAGCAGGAAAATTCCGTCGTCAGTGAGGCAACGGTGTGCCGCCCGCATGAAATCACGATGGTTTTTGCATCCGACATGTTCGAACATGCCGATGCTCGCGATGCGGTCGAAGCGGCCGCCGAGACTGCGGTAGTCCATCAGGCGCGCCTCGACCGGCAGGCCGGCGTGGTGTTTCGCGACAAACGCCGCCTGTTCTTTGGAAATGGTGATCCCGACACAGTGCGCGCCGTAATTCCCTGCGGCATGGGCCATCAGCGATCCCCAGCCGCAGCCGATGTCGAGCAGCCTCATGCCCGGCCGGAGATCGAGCTTGCGGCAGATCAAATCCAGTTTGGCATGTTGCGCCTCATCGAGCGTGCTGGCATTTTTCCAATAGCCGCAGCTGTAGGCCATGCTTGTCCCGAGCATCGCCTGATAGAAATCGTTGCCCAGGTCATAGTGGACCTCGCCCACCCGCCAGGCGCGCCGGGTGTTCTGGTGGTTGAAAACCCGTGCCATCAGGACGGGCAGCAGAAGGCGCAGCGGCCTCACCTCGCGGTCCAGCCGCGCGCGCAGGACGCGCTCGAAAAACTCATCGAGCCGCTGTGCGTCCCAGTCGCCATCCATGTAGGCCTCGCCCAGCCCGAGGCTGCCGCGTGTGGCCGCCCGCTCCAGCACGCCCGGTTTGTGAATTCGCATGTCCCACGGCCGGCTGCCGTCGATGCGGATCCCCGCCTTGGCCAGAAGGTCCTCCACTTCCACGCGAAGGGCGGAGTTTCCGCGGGACGCCGGCAGCGGGGACGATGATGTCAGGGTCAAACCCATCGTTTTGAGGGAGGGTGTGCATGAAAACCTTACGCCGGAGCGCTCGGGAATCAAGGGGCGCAAATTTCCGCCTGCTGGGTGATTGCATCCCGGCCCGGGATGGCCTAGGCTGCCCGGGATGTCCATATTGATGACCTTGCAGGCGGCCACCGGCTGGCTCGAACTCGGAATTGCCGATGAGGCACTGGCCGAGCTTGAGTCGCTGCCGATCGAGGCCCGGACGCAGCGCGCGGCCCTCGAACTCAAGCTCGCCGCCCAGATGATCAACCAATCCTGGAACTCCGCTGCGGACACCGCCCGCCTGTTGTGCCTCAAGGCGGCCGACGAACCGGTCTTTTTCCTGCGCGCCGCTTTTTGCCTGCACGAAACGGGCGACACCCTCGCCGCCTGCAACTGGCTGCTCCGGGGGCCCAAGACCCTATTTGAAATGGCCGTTTTCCACTACAATCTCGCTTGCTACCTGTGGACGCTGGGCGAAGCCAAACGCGCCCGCAGTCACCTCAAGCAGGCCATCACCATGGACGAATCGTTCCTCGAAGCCGCCCGCGAGGACCGCGACCTGGCCGGGATCGATCTGGCCCAGTGATGAAGCGGAAAAGAAAAGCGCGCGTTGGAATTCCCCCCGGATTTCACAACGCGCGCTCTTATCAGTGCCCTCCGGCTCCGGCCTGAACCGCTCGACTTCCCCCCGGAGATCTAACGGTTCAATGTGGCTTAGCGCGTCAGGCTGGTGGTTCTTTAGATGCGAAAGCACCCGCTGAACAAGCTAAAAATGCCAGAAATTCAGGATTTCAAAAGTTTTTTCCTGAGTCTAATCCGGCCAAATGGCGCCGATTCCGGCCGCTAGACCCGTTAGGGCTTAAACTTTTAAAGATTTCTAAAAACAATTTCAGATCATCAGGCATTTCTGATAATCTGGAATTTCGTAAATCAGGCTGCTGTGTCCGGGCATGAATAGGCTGGCGCGCGGCGTGATGCAGGACGATGGTTTGCGGCGTCCGCCGTGTCCGATTTGTTCACCACTCCCGCGGCTTTGTCACACAAGCCGAGTCCGTCCGAGCCGCTGGCGGCGCGGATGCGGCCGCGCACGCTCGACGAGGTGGCCGGCCAGCAGCACATCCTCGCGCCGGGGAAACTGCTGCGGCGCGCGATCGAGAGCGACCGCTTCACGTCGCTGATTTTCTACGGCCCGCCGGGCACTGGGAAAACCACGCTCGCCAGTGTGATCGCCCGCACGACCGGCTCGCGCTTCGAATCGCTCAACGGCGTGGAATCCAACGTCGCGGAGATCCGTGCCAAGATCGACCAAGCCCGCACCTGGCGCGAACTGCGCGGTGAAACGACGATCCTGTTCATCGATGAGATCCACCGTTTCAACAAGGCGCAGCAGGACGTGCTCTTGCCGCACATCGAGCGCGGCGTGGTGCGTTTCATCGGCGCGACCACTCACAACCCGTATTTCCACGTCAACTCGCCGCTGGTTTCGCGCTCGCAGATTTTCCAACTGGAGCCAGTGCCGGTGGACGACGTGATCCTGGTGATGGAACGCGCGCTCGCCGATTCCGAGCGCGGCTTGGCATTGATCCCAACCAAGTCCGACCCCGATGCCCTGCGCCACCTCGCGGAGAAATCCGACGGCGACGTGCGCAAGGCCCTCACAGCGCTCGAACTCTCCGTCCTAACAACTCCACCCGGCGACGATGGCGCGGTGCACCTCACGCTCGAAGTCGCCGAGGAATCGATCCAACGCAAGGCGGTGGTCTATGATGCCGACGGCGATGCCCACTACGACACGATTTCCGCGTTCATCAAATCGATCCGCGGATCGGATCCGGACGCCGCGTTGTATTGGCTGGCGAAAATGCTGCATGCCGGCGAGGACCCGCGTTTCATCTCGCGCAGGCTGGTGATCGCCGCCTCCGAGGACATCGGCCTGGCGGATTCCAACGCGCTGCGGGTGGCGATGGACGCGCACCAGGCCTTTGAATTCCTCGGCATGCCGGAAGGCCGCATTCCCCTCGCCCACGCCACGGTTTATCTGGCCACCGCGCCGAAATCCAACACCGCCTACGCCGCGCTCGGCAAGGCGATGGGCGATGTGGAAAACGGCCGCACGCTGGCCGTTCCGCCGCACCTGCGCACCAAGACGCGCAAGAAACTCGCTGCCGCATCCGGCGAATCCGAAGAGGCGATGAAATATCTCTACTCCCACGACTTCGAGGGTGCCTATGTGCCGCAGGCCTATCTTCCCGAAGGCCGGATCTATTATCAACCCGGCGATCAAGGCATGGAAAAACGCATCAAGGAGCGCCTCGACTACTGGCGCGGCTTGATCGCCGGCAGCTGAGCCGGATCACTTGAGCGCATCTTCCAGCGACTCGTTGGCAGGCGACCAATAACTGATGGCAGCCACCTTGCCACCATCGAGCTTGAGCACCGTCACCTTGTCCTTCTGCTCGGGAAATTTTGCAATCAGCGCTTCATCATCGCCGAGAATGATGCGGTGGACGTATTTTTTCATCTTCGGCATGGCGAACATGCGGCCGATGCCGGGCATGCCGTGGATGTTGGCGATGTAAACCGCTTTTTTCGTGCCGAGGTATTCCTTTCCCAGGGCGTTGAGCGCGGCGTTCGCCTTCTTGCCGGTTTCCATGTCGTGGCTGACCAGCAGGAATCCTGTTTCCACGGGTTTAAGAGTGAAGGATTTCTCGTGCTGGTCCTTGGCGGTGAAGCTCTCCACCTTGGAGCCGACTGCATAGGGTGCGGCGTGGGCGATACCGAGAGATAGGACGGCGGCGGCAATCGTGATAAGTCGTGGGATCATGGTGTTTGGGATGTGTGCCGGATTCATTCACCATCTACGGCGAAAGCAAGGGGATTTCCTGCATTGAAACGGATGGTGGCGTGGAAATCGTCGTCCTTCCCGCCACATTCGAACTGCCACGCGCAGGCCTTGCAGATACCGCGCACCAGCCGCAGGCCGAGCCCGAGTCCGGCCGTCGCGATGGTCACCGGATCCCGGTCGTTTTGGATTTCCAGCAGCGGGCCGCCATCGCCGACGGCGCATGAAACATGGACCTTGGATTTCGCATAGCGCACGGCGTTTTCCAGCAATCCGTGGAGCACCTGGCGCAGCAAATCGGAATCGGCGAGGATGAGGATGTTCGGTTCGATCTCCACGGCCATCTTCAACGGGCGCTCGCCGGCGAGAAGCTGATATTGTTCGGACACGTCGCGAACGAGATCGCTGAGGCAAAGCGGCGCGGAGGCGGGTTGCAGCGATCCCTGTTCCGCCTTCGCAGCGAGCAAGGCCCTCTCGACAAAACGCGCTAGCCGCGCGAGCTCGTCCTGCAAGTCTTCCTGGAACGCCGGAGGCATCCCGGGCGGAGCGTGCTCGACGCGCATCCGCAGCAGCATCAGTGGTGTGCGCAGCTCGTGGGCCACGCGGGCGGAGAACTCGGCCATTTCCTGATAGGCGGTGCCGGCGCGCTCTAACAGTCCGTTGAGGTGGTTCGCCAGCCCCTCGATGGCCGGATCCGCCTCGGGAATGGTGATGCCGCCGTGCAGCGAATCCGGCCGCATCGCGGAGAGCTGGCGGTTGATGTCATGCACCGGCCGCAACGAGCGGCGCGCGAGCAGCAGCCCGGCAACGAGCGAGAGGGCGATGATCAGGGCGGCGGTCCAGCTCCAGGTGCTCAACAATTCATCGAGGATGTCCTGGATTTCGGCCTCGGCATAGGTGTTGTGAATCACCCAGTCGGGATTTGCCGGGTGGCTTGGGTCCGTGCGGCCCGAGCGCAGTTCCTCCTCAAGCTGGTGGTGCGCCGTGAAGATCATCACGCCGATGAGCAGGATGCATGAAACAACCACCCATGCGGTGATGCGGAAACGGAAACTCATGATGGCTCTTCTCCTTCCTCTCTCAGTGCGAAACCCACGCCGCGCTGCGTGTGGATTAGCGGCTTGAACCCCGGCAGGTCGATCTTCTTCCGAAGGTAGTTCACATAAACATTCACCACGTTCGAGCAGGGATCGAAATATTGGTCCCACACGCGCTCGACCAGGGCGGCTTTGGAAACCGGTCGCGGCGAGGCGTTGGCGAGCGTTTCCAACAGGGCGAACTCGCGATTGGTCAGAACGATCTGCTCGCCGCCGCGCCGCGCCGATCGTGCGAGCAGGTCGATTTCCAGATCAGCCACACGCAGCAGGTTGGAGCTTTCCGGTTTCACCCGGCGCTCGGAAGCCCGCAGCCGGGCCAGCAACTCCTCGGTGGAATAAGGTTTGACCAGGTAATCATCCGCGCCGGCATCGAGGCCGGCCACCTTGTCGCGCACCTCGCCGCGGGCGGTGGATAACAGCATGACCGCGCGGCAACCGCATTCGCGCGCCTTGCGGATCACGTTCACGCCGTCCATGCCGGGCATCGAGATGTCGAGCACCGCGGCGTCATGGGTGTGATTTCCCAACAAGGCCAATGCGGCGATGCCGTCTCCGGTTTCCTCCACATCATGGCCAGCCTCCCGCAGAGCCGCCACCAAATGCTGGCGCAGGCGGGCGTCGTCTTCGGCCACAAGAATCCGCATGTCCGGAATCTGCCATGGCCTGAGCGGGTTTGAAAAGCACCGAGATTGTGGAACACCGCGATCCACAGGGTGGCGCGGTGTTCCATAAGGGATCCCATACATGAAATGGGACTTTGTTTAGTGGAATCAGGGAGTCTGGATGACTTTCACGCGCCCGAAGCGCTTGGTGCCTCCGGTGGGATCATTCACCGTGACCCGTTCCCATGTGCCGTCGATCGCGACTCCCGCCGGTGTGCCAACCGGAATGTCCGCCCAACCGGCAAGATCGGATCCGAACTGCGCGGTGTAGGTGATGCCCGGATTGGTGCCGGCGATGCGACGAAGGAACTCGAGGCGCAACACGCCTCCGACTACGACTCCGCCTGGAAGCCCTGCGGTTCCATTCGCGCCCACGGTCAGGTGGCGGACATCCGATGCCAACGGATTCAGGTTGAAGGCGAATTTCTCCAGATTCGTCACGCCATCGCCCTGCGGGGTTTGGGTAGGACCGGTCTGACCGACGGGCAGGACGGACGCCCAACTGCTGAAGGCGGTGTCGTCATTGGTGATCGTGCCGGTGGCGGCTGCTGGCGCACCAACGGTGTAGCCGGAGCCGGTGGTGACCGTCAGGATCGCCGTTTCATCGGGTTCCACCGTGCTGTCGGCAGTCGGGTTGACCGTCACGGCGGCAGTTGCAGAACCAATCGGGATAGTCACCGTACCGGTGGTGGCGTTGAAACTCGCCGCGCCGGTTTGCGTGTAGTCGCTGCTATACGTCGCTGTGCCACCCACCGAGAAGTTGGTGGTGAGCGCCGCAGTGGTGGCTCCCGTCCGCGAGAAGGTGTAAACGAGGTTGCTCGCTCCGTCTTCGGTGACACTGCTGGGGGCGACCGCGACGGTCACGACGCTGGCAGGCGCGGAGACGGTGACGGTTACCGTATTGGAGTTTGCGAAAACCGTGCTCGTGCCAAGCACGGACCTGAGTCTCACCCAGTAATTGGTAGTGGCAGCCAGAGCCGGCGTGGTGAATCCAGGCACGGTGGCATTGGTGGTGCCCACGGGAGTGCTGGTGTCTCCCGTCAGGCCTTGATACCATTGATAGGTAAGGGTACCGGCGGGTTGGGCGGCCGGCGGGCCGGATCCTACAATGGGGATTGCAACGGGGTTGCCTGCGGCAGTGCAAGTCAAACTGGAGGTGCCACCGCTGCTGATCGACGCGGGGGTAGCGGTCGGTTGGGCCGAGAAGCCCAGCACGCAGATGTTGAAGATTTGGGCCGCGACGTCACTTCCGTAGTTCGACTTCTTGTAAACTCTTACGGTCACTGGGTAGATCCCCGGGATGGCGGTAGGGGTGCCGCTGATAGTGATATTTCCGCCGACGGCGACAGATGATGAGTTCGCGTTCAAAGCCGGGCTGAGACCGGCAGGCAGGGTGCCTGCGACGCCACCCGTAGTGCATCTCCAGCTTTTCACGCTGGAGAAGTCGTTGGCGGGGTCCCAGTTGAAACTGAAAGTGAGAGGAGCAGAGACTGTAGCGGGAACGTTAATCGCAGTCGCCGCCGTGGGTGATGTGCCCGCGGGATCATATCCAAGGACAACAAGTGGTGCCCTCTGGCTGATCTGGCTTTGCCCCGCCACCGAATCGAAGGCTCCAAGGCCGACGACGGTGGTGACGGCGAGCGAGATGGTGTTGGCCACGGAGGCCCCGCCGATGATGTTCGCTTCCGGAAACAGGAATTGGACGACGGGCATGCGCTGGAAGAGCAGGATCAGCGAGCCGAGGCGGGTCGCGACGAGTTTGATGCGGGGTGGGATTCTACAGGAGTTCATCGAAACGATGGAACGGATGGTGTTCATGGTGTGTTTTGGTTTTTGGTTTGCAGTGTGGAGAGGATCAGGCCGCCTGGACTTGGCGGCGGATGAAGCCGGGAGTGGCCTCGGCACCGGTGTCGGTCTGGACGGAGGCTTCGACGTCACGGCCGCAGGCGGCGAAACGCAGCCCGTCCCTGAGGCCGAGCACGAAGATGGCCGTGCTGTAGATGCCGGCTTGCAGGCAGGTGGGAGCGAGGACGGTGACACCGCGCAGACCGTTGGCCACCGGCCAGCCGCTGCGGGGATCGAGAATATGGCCGTAACGGACACCGTTGTATTCGAAGCGGCGGAGACCGTCGCCGGAAACCGCGACGCCGAAATCCGATACGGCGAGTCCGCCCCAGCAGGTGCCGGGGCTGCGGGCGTCTTCAAGTCCGACGTGCCAGAAGGGATGTTGCCCATTGCCGCCGATGGCGTAAAGATCGCGCCCGAGATCGATGAGCGCATCCTGGATGCCATGCCCGCGGGCGATGTGGACGAGTTGATCAACCGCGAATTCCTTGCCGAAGCCGCCGAAATCCAGGCCCATGCCTGCTTGTGGAAGAAAGACCCGGCCCGGTTTGCGCTGGATTTTTCCAAATCCTGTTAGAGAGCGCGCCGCGTTGATATCGGCTTTGTCCGGGAGTTTCTCATGAAGGGTTTTCCAATCCCATACCCGCAGCAGCGGCAGCATGGTGGGATCCAGAATGCCATCCGTGAGCCGGTGAAGATCCGCCGCAAGATCCAGAAGATGCTCGGTTTCCGCGTCCACTGGAACCCACTCGCTTCCTGCGGCGGCGTTGACCCTGGAAACGACCGAGTCCGGACGAAAGCGGGAGAACTTCGCTTCAAAGCCGGTCAGCCAGCCGAGAGCGGCAGCAACGAAATCCCGCGCGGCATTGTCCACGGGATGGCGGAACTGGATCACGCAATGCGTTCCCAAAGCCCGGAACTCCACCCGCCGGATGCCGCGGGTGTCGGGTTGTGGAACTGAGGTGATGCTGGAGACCGTCATGGCTGTAATAACTTCATTTGAGTCGATCATGCACACGTAATTGCAAATCAACCGGAGTAAAGGATTCCGCAATCGGCACACAGCACCTGCAAGGATATGCGGAACGATCCAAACTTCGAATTACGTAGGGCGCGGCCACCGGATTGAGGGTTTTCATGATGTTTTCAGGGTTCGCGCAGCTGGAAGAAGCGGGTTCCCCCCGTGGTTGGGATCGCAACTTGATGGCTGCCGCCGGATAGGGTCACGGCCCGGTTTGAAGGGCTCCATGACCCAATCGAAAGGTCGGGACTTTCCTCAACCGTCCACCCAACGGCGCTGGCGGGCCATGATAGCTGGATTTCACCCGGCGCGCCGGGGTGAATATCAAGGATCGGAACGAAGTGTGCGACCAAGGTGCGGTTGGCCGATGACGTGAATGAAAAGACGCCGCTCCCGCTCACAGGAATTCCGTTTTCCGTCCAACCGGTGAAGCGATAGCCAACGGCTGCCGTCGCGTTGAGCGTGACGGTGCCGCCGGTCGCATATCCGCCGCTGCCGGTGACACTGCCGCCGGGAGCGAAAGACGGACTGACGGTCATGGTATATCCAGCCGCGAAATTCGCGCGCAGGGTGCGGGAGGCGAGAATCGGAAAAGCATAACTTGGCAATGTGCTGACGATGGTTCCGGATTCGGTCCAGTTGAGAAATACATAGCCGGGTTTTGCCGTGGCCGTGGCGCTAACGATGTCTCCAGCGGGAAAGGTGCCCGCTCCGCTGACGGTGCCCATGGCGGTAGAGGAACTGGTCAGTGCGAGCGCGAAGGCGGGCACGAAATTGGCGACGATCGAGCGGGCCGAGGTCGCGGGAAAGGAAAGAGACGCGGAGGAACTGACGATGACTCCGCCCTCGGTCCAGTTCACGAAAACAGATCCGGCATCCGCCGTGGCGGTGAGGTTCACGACGGCATCCAGCGCGTAATTACCCGAGCCTCCGACAGCGCCTCCGCCCGACGCGCTGACATCGATGGTAAATGTGGTTGGCACATTCGCCGAGAGCGTGAGCGCGAGGTCACCCGTGCCGCCGTAGTAACTGTTGCCCACGCGGCGATAGTGCGCGTTGTCTCCACCAGAACCGGTGGCGTGGCCCCAGGTGAGTGGAAGGCCTCGTTGCGAAGCTTCAATTTGAATCCAATAGCCAACGCCCGCCGTGGCGACGAATGAAGTTGGCAGTGTGAACCAGTAATCAAACATCTGCACACCGCCAAACATCTCCGACGCCGTCTGGTTGGCGTTGCCTGTGATCGTGTATTTTTTCAGAACGGGGTTGGCGAGGTCGGGGTAAAACCCATTCGCTGTGGAGCCGTAAATTTTGATGACAAACTCCTCCACCAGATTGGTTGCGGAGTTATTGCCGACAAAGCCACCGCGCCAGCTCAAGTGGGAGATGTCCGTGGTGGTGGCGAGCGTGAACTTTTCAAAGCGATACTCCATGCCGTCGATACCATCCGGCGCGAGATAGGAGGACAGCAGCAACGTGCCGGAGGCGGTCGGCGGTTGGGAGAAGACGATGCCGAGATTGGTGGCGGATGAAGTGAAGTTGGCCACGAGATCGCGGTCCACGGTGGCGGTGAAGGTGTAGGATGGGTTCGTGCTGACGGGCACGTCATTTTCCGTCCAGTTGACGAACACATAGTTGGCCGCTGCCTGTGCTTGGATGGTCACGCTGCTGCCGTTCACGAAGCTCCCTCCGCCTTCCGCGGTGCCGCCATTCACCGGCGATGAGGTCACGGTGATGAGCGAGCCTGCGGAAAAATTCGCCACCAATGTGCGGTCGACGGTGACCGTGAAGGTATAATTCGGATTCGTGCTCACCACCGCGCCGTTTTCCGTCCAATTCGCGAAGGCGAAACCCGGATTGGGCGTGGCGATGAGGGGGGCGGCGGAGTTTTCCGGATAGAGACCGGTGTGGGTGATCGTGCCGCCTTCCACAGGCGAGGCGCTCGCGGCGATGGTGTAAACCGGGCCGTCACTGGTGACGATGCCGAAGGCGGCGTTTCCCGGAGCGTTTTGGAAATAGTAATCGGCCTGATTGGGAATCCGCCGGAAATGCGAGCCGTTCGGCGTGCCATTGGCAAAGCCCCATGATGGAATGCCATTTATGAAATCCGCCTCGATCTGCACCCAATAGAGCGTGTTGGCCGCAGCTTGGAACGGTGTGGGCAGGGTGAAGTGGTAATCAAACATCTCCACGCCACCAAACACGCCCGCACTCGTCTCGCCGGCCTTGTCTCCCGTGTCATAGGCGATGAGCGTGGCGGGAGTATGCGGATAGCCGGGACCGAGAAACGGCTGCGAAAGACCCGGAACGGAGGCATAGATGGAAACGCGGAAATTGGCGATCTGCCCGTCCCAATAGGACCAGCCTGGATTATATCCACCGCGCCAGCGGATTTCAGTCACCGCCTGCGCGCTCGTCACGCTGAACGAGTCCCACACGAACTGATCATAGTCCGTGCCGTTCGCTTGATAGCGCGACGACTGATGAAGCGTGCCGCTGCCGTCGTGCGCCTGCTCGAACACCACGCCGGCCCGTGCATGAAGCGCGGACAGAAACAGGCAAAGTAAAAGAATGGCTTTCATGATATCAATCGTCGTCGTCTTCGTGTTCACCGTCATGCCCGCCTTCATCAGACTCGTTCTCGCCAAGCTGTATAGTCGCTCCTATTCCGGGAACCTTGACTGTGGCCGTGCGGGTGTTATGCGCTGCAAACAGAGCTGTGATCCACGCCCCGGCCAGAACGGTGATCACCACACCCCAGGCTGCATGACCGGATGAAATGGCGTCTTCCACATTGCCCTCTTTCCTGCCCGTGACCATGGCGAGCGAGATGTTCTCCTGGTGCCGGATCGTGTGCCACGCCAGTCCCGCGAGGTGCAGTGCCACCACCACGAGCAAGCCCCAGGCGAACGCCTCATGCAGTTCCTCGACTTCTTCACCGCCGTAGCCAATGCCCGAGATGAACAAAGCGGGAACGAGCAGGAACATCAGCACCGCCGCGAGTGCCGAGCCGGGATTGTTTCCCGCATACCGTTTCGTCTTCGATACGGCGGCGCTCATCATGTAACCGGCGACTTCCCGCGGGTGCACCGGAAAGCTGGAGAATCGCGAATAGCGCGATCCGGCCAATCCCATGAACACACGTATCACGAGCAGGAACAACGCAACGATTCCCAAAATCATGTGCAGTTGAAACAACGGATCCTCATCATCCACGAGGAATCCGATACCTATGGCCGCGGTGAGCGAGACGGCGAAGGCCAAGTGAAACAAACGGGCGGGAATATCCCAAACGAGTATTTTGGTCATGGATGTGGTTGCCTTCAAGTGGTTGAAAATTTCGTGATTATCATTTCTGAATTCGGGTTCAGGGTTTGTCATGAAGGTTGAGCGCTGTCCGACACTGGGAAATTAAGGAAAGCGTGTGGGCGTCGGGCGGTGCCAGGGGAAGAACGATGCAGACAACCCGACTGCCAGTAGGATCGGACGGAAGCAGTGGCTCGGGTAGATTCATCCTTCGCCTATCGCATGCTGCGCAAAAAACGCGGAGTCATTTAAAATCACAAGTGTCCGGTTGTAACTAAAACAAATTCAATTGGTTAGGATCAGAGTTGATGAAAGTTCTGTGGTCAGTTTCCATAAGTAGCTCATTTAGAGTGACTTTTTCGAACGGATGAACGCTCAAAAGCTGCAAAGTTCTGTGGA
>CAXNHR010000004.1:0-40702 GCA_964202135.1 Luteolibacter sp.
CCGAAAGCAGCCGGGTCTTTCTCGATCTGGGCGTGGTCCACAAACTGGCCCGCGTGAATCTCAATGGCGAGGATCTCGGCATCGTCTGGACGCCGCCCTACCGACTGGACGTCACCGGCAAACTGCGTCCCAGCGCGAACCAATTGGAAGTCACGGTGGTCAACACCTGGGTGAACCGACTCATTGGCGATCAGCGGCCGGCAGACAAGGATGCCCGCAAACTCACTTGGGAAAACGGGATGCTGGAAGGAAGAACCTGGAATGCCGGCCGCTACACTTTTACGACGGCTCCCGGTGTCAACGCGGACTCGCCCCTTCTGGACTCCGGTCTGTGGGGTGACATCACGCTTCAAGCCGAGCCATAACCGAAGACAGGCAGACTGGGAAACACCAACCTCGTGTTTATGGGGGCAGGCACCCAAATCGTGCAAACTTTCGGAGAAACGCTTCAGCCCAACACGAAATACACAATCACCTTCGACTGTTACATGTCCGCAGGCGCGCCAGCCGCTGCCAGCATTAACGGGGCGCTTTGCTACGGAACGGGCCCCGGATCGGGCAGCGCTTTCGCGGGATACATCGATGCTGCTGACATCCAACTCGGCACAAGCGGCTTTTCGGCGGCACTCGCCAATACGCCAATCAGCTTCACCGCCACTTTCACCACAGGAGCGAGCATAGTGGACCCCGCCAACAATCTGGGCATTTTCATCAATCCCGGAATCATTCCGGGAGCCCAGATTATCCTGGATAACGTGCAAGTGACAGCGGAAGCGACCGGCCCTTTTTATCCTCCCGAGCAACAATTTTGTAAGTGTTTGGGATTCAATGATCTGATTTTCATGTTGATGTCCGGAGCGGGTCGCCAAGTGCAAAGCGGCGGCAGGCGGACCGTCAAAGTCAGCGTCCTGCATGCGGGCTCTTGGCATTGATCCAAAGCGGTGGCATGCCACCGCACTGCATGGTTCACGCGGCGAAGTGGCTGCGTGAAAACGCGATTTTCTCGGGATGACCGAAACCGGGATGCCGCGCGTGCTGTTTGACCACTGGTTCGAGCCGCCGCAGCAGGCCCACGCCATTGGCCATCTGGATGGCAAGGCCCGGTCGCGCGTTCACTTCGATCATCAAGGGCCCCAGCGTTTCATCGATCATGAGGTCGACACCCAGATAACCGAGGCCGGTCATTTCCTGACAGGTCACGGCGATGTCGAGAATCTTGTCCCATTGCGGCATCTGGATGCCGATCAAATCCACATCCAGATCCGGATGCATGACTAGCGGCCTGCCATGATGGACCGCCCGGACGGTTTTGCCGGTGGCCAGATCAATGCCGATGCCCAGCGCCCCCTGGTGCAGGTTCGCGCGGCCATCGGACTCGCGGGTGGCGGCGCGCAGCATCGCCATCACCGGATAACCATATAACATGACAATGCGGATGTCAGGCGCTCCCTGATAACTGATGTCTGTGAGAACCTTGGCCGGCCGCACGCGGTATTCGGCGATGGCGCAGTCGCGCTGACCTGAAAGACTGAAAAGCCCGGCCAGGATGTTGGCGACGTGGTGGCGCACCTCGTCGAGGGTGAGCGCCGCACCGCTCGGCTTGAGGAAGCGGCCCTGTTCATCGCGGCCATCGATGACCAGCACGCCCTTGCCGCCGGATCCACACGCGGGCTTGATGACGAAGGCCTCATGGCCCGCCAGCGTTTTTTCCAACTTCGCGGCATCGCGCGGCGAGCGGATCACTGCATAGGTCTCGGGCACCGAGAGCCCCTTGCGCTCGGCCAGCGCCTTGGTCTGGAGCTTGTCATCCACGAGACGGTAGAGCCGGCGCGGATTGTTGGGCAGCAGGTAGCGGGCATTGCGCATGTTGATGCCCACCACGCCGCGCTCGCGGAGTTCGCGCGGCGTGAGAAGCCAGCGGTGCCACCACTTGCCGCGATCCGATTGTGAGGTTTCCTGCATGAGGCAATGACTGCGGGCTCAGGTGTCGGCGAAGGTTTTGAAACGGAACAACTCGGAAACCCGGTAGCCGGTATAGCGGCCGATCAGCAGTATTCCCGCCAGCAGCACCAGCAAAAGTTCCGGGAAATAAAACGCCCAGTATTGAATCTGCCCGATCTTCATGAACAGGAACGCCAGCACCGCCACCACGAGGGAGCCGCCCACCTGCGTGATGGCGCTGTGTTTCCCCTCCTCCTCCCAGATCAGCGACATGCGCTCGATGGTCCATGCGATGATGATCATGGGAAACAAGGTGATCTGCACGCCACCGCTCATGCCGAGGCGGTAGCTCAGCACGCTCATGATCATCATCAGGAGCGTGACGATCACCACGCAGGCCGCCACCCGCGGCACCACCAGCAGGTTGAGCCGGGACAGCAGGAAGCGAAACCACAGCCCGGCTCCGATGAGCACCGCGAACATGATCAGGCCGCGTGCCAGCGGGATTTCCAGCAAGGCCAACGCCAGCAGCACCGGCATGAAGGTGCCCAGCGTCGCGATGCCGATGATGTTGCGCAGCAGCACCACCACGAAGGCACCCAGCGGAATGAGCACGATGTAGCGGAACACCGCCCGTTCTGATAGAGGCAATCCGAGAATGGTGGAAACCAGGAATGGCGATTCCCGAAGGTCGGTGAGGCTGGACATCGGAATCCGCTCCTTGGCGACGGTGAAGACCACCTGCGATCCATCGCCGCCCATCACATCGAGCAAGGGTCCGCCGCCGCGGTGCCAGACAAACATGTCGCGACCATCAAGCACCGCGCCGGGGTCCAGCGGATCGCGCACCTTCCAGTAGGCGCCGTCGTGATACTCGACGAGCGGCACCGGCGGCCGCCTGCCGCTGTCCTCCTTGAGGCGGACACCGTAGGCGATGCGTGCCGGCACGCCTGCAAGTTCCAGCAGGTCGATGCCCATCTGGATCATGGCATGGCTGCCATACTCCTTTTCGTAGTGATTCTTCACCAGCACGAACTCCTGCGAGGACTCACCACCGAGGATTTCGTCGAAAATCACCACGAAGAGCGAATCAGGATCCTCGGTGAGCGTTTTCGCGCGGCTGACGATGCTGTTGGCTGCCTGCGCCAGGGCACCGGCAAAACCGGGATTTCCAGCCACGACCTCGGCGGCAGGCAGGGGTTCGCCACCGCTGCGCGTGGACTCCGGCAACCGCACGCGGTAGTAGAGCGCCTGGCCATCCTCGCGGTTTTCCGCAGACCACACGGCGGTGTATTCCCCGAGGTTGCGCTCGATATGATAATGATATCCGAGCGAGCCGGATTCCTGGCCGGTCTCCTGCTCCACGGCGGCGGCCGGCAGCGAAAGGCGCGCCTTGACGGCCCTGCCGGTGGCGAGAAACGAAACCCGCGCCTCGATCTGCCAATCATGGACTTGTTCGCCTTTCCAGAATGGCACGCCAAGCCGGATCACCTTGTATGCCGCCACACCGCCGCCTAACAGGATGAGCCCCAGCACCGCCACGATCAACTTGCTCTTTGAATTCATTGCGGTGAATAAAGTCCCTGGAGAAAATTTCAGCGGGAAATCTTTTGATCGGCGAGGTGCGTGCGCGTGGAATCCACAAAGCCGAGATCCTTGAGCACGGCACGGCCGAGCAGCACGGGAGCCAGCATGTTGTTGCGGTTGTTCAATGTGAACTCGCCCCGCACCTTGCGCTCTCCGATCTGGAATGAAAGCCGCACCACCTCGCGGGCCACGGATTCCGCATTCGGTTCCTTGATCCGCGCGGTGCGCACCAACGGTGCCTCAAGCCGCGCGCGGACGGGATGCTCCTTGCGGGTGTCCGAAACGATGAAACGCACCCACTTTTTCCCATCGCGCTCGAACAACTCTTTCTCCTCGGCATGGATCGAACTGGTCAGCGCGCCGGTATCCAGCTTGGCGAGGAGTTTCTCCTTCATGCCATCGATCAACACATCCTCGCGCCAACCATAGATGCGCACCGGATCGGGACTCACCGGAACAGCGACGGCGACGGCCTCCGCCTCCTCCATGGCGGCCTCGTCATCGGCAAGCTCCTCGACGGCCGCGGTGGGCGCGGCAGCAACCGGCGCTTGTTTGGCCGGGGTTTCTTTTTTCGGTTCTTGTGCCGGGGCCGGTTTTTCGGCCTGGGCGCTGGAAAGTGCCGGGGACCATGCCAAAAGCGCCGCGAGAAGCGGCACGCACGGTGCGGAAAAGATCGTTCGAAACTGGCTCACGCGGAGCGACTATCAGCACCGGACCAAGGGGAATGCAATGGAAAACCCGTCCGGAACATGCGCACCGCTGCCGCACAAAAATCAAATCGACCCTCCGGAAAATCGACCCTAGCGTGTGCCACCGTGCGTGCCGACCGCTCCGCCAGCCCATCGTCCTGTTTCTCCGGCAGCCGCAGCTGGCGCTCATGGCTGCGCCTGCCATGGGACATCGTGGCAATGGTTCTCGGGCTGTTCTACTGGGCGGTCTTCGGCGGCTTGCTCACACTGATAGGCGGGCCGCTCCACCTGCTGCTGGCGCGCCGGACCGGCGAGCGCCTCGGGCGTTTCCTGCTGCACCATCTCTTCCGCTGCTTCGTGGTCTATCTGCGCATCACCCGGCTCGTCCGCGTGGACAGCGCGGCGCTCGGCAAGCTCGGAGCACTGCCGGGACCGGCGATCATCGCACCGAATCATGTCTCGCTGTGGGACGTGGTGTTCATCATCGCCCGCCTGCCCCGCGCCGTCTGTGTGATGAAGAAATCCATCCTGGGAAATCCGGTGCTGGGCGGCGGCGCACGGCTCGCCGGATACATCGCCAACGACGGCATGGGCCAGATGATCCGCAACGCCGCGGCCACCCTAACAGAAAACGCCCAGTTGCTGTTGTTTCCGGAAGGCACCCGCACCCGGCGTGACGCGCTGTGGATCAATCCCCTCAAGGGCGGCTGCGCCATCATCGCGCTGCGGGCAAACGTGCCCGTCCATCCGGTATTCATCCGCAGCGATACCCGCTACCTCGAAAAAGGCTGGCCGCTGTGGAAGCGCCCGGAGTTTCCCATCCACATCGTCATTGAAACAGGCGAGCCGCTGGTCCCCGCTCCGGATGAAAGCTCGCAGGCATTCACCGCGCGGCTGCAGGCGGTCTTCGAGCAGGAGCTTTCCAAACCCCATCCGCTGCGGCGCAAATCCGTGATGCCCGGAACCACGGCTTCGTGATGCTTGCCCATGCCGCGTGCGCTGGCTATAAAACCGTCGCAGATGGCAGAAACGCGCCCACTCATCCTCATTCCGAGCTACAACACCGGGCGCATCCTGCGCGAAACCGTGGCAGCGGTTCTAACAAGTCCGTGCCCGGTGTGGGTGGTCATCGATGGCTCCACCGACGGCTCGCCGGAAACGCTGCGCGATTTCCAATCGCCTGCAAACCCGGATTTCCGGATCGTTTCCCTCGAAAAAAATTCCGGCAAGGGCGCGGCACTTCTGCACGCGCTCAGACTGGCGGTGGATGAAGGTTTCACGCATGTGCTGACGATGGATTCGGACGGCCAGCACCCGGCGGCGCGGATTCCCGAATTCCTGAAACTCTCCGCGGCGCATCCCGAGGCGGCGGTTTTCGGCAAGCCGGTGTTTGACTCATCCGCCCCGGCCATCCGCGTGAACGGCCGCAAGATTTCCAACTTCTGGGCCAATCTCGAAACGCTCGGCTGGGGCATCGGCGATTCGCTCTTCGGCATGCGCCTCTACCCCGCCGCCGAACTGCTCGCGGTGATGGAGTCCACCCGCCACGCGCGGCGCTTTGATTTCGAGCCCGAGGTGGCCGCTCGCCTTGCATGGCGCGGCGTGCCGGTCATCAAGCTACCGACCGCCGTGCGCTACCCGGACAAGGACGAGGGCGGCATCTCGCAGTTCCGCTACCTCCGGGACAACCGCCTGCTCATCTGGATGCACTTGCGCTTGTTCCTCGGTTTTTTCGCGCGCCTGCCGGTTCTGCTCACCCGGGGTCGCAATCCACTCAGCCAAGTCTCACCGTGAAACCCAACACCCTTCGGGAAATTGCCGCCTGTTTTCCCAGCCATTGGGACCGCCACTACGCCGCATCCAAACTGCGGACCGATCCACTCTACCAAGCGCTCGCCGCGGATCTCGCCGGCTCCGCCCTGCCGCTGTTAGATATCGGCTGCGGCATCGGGCTCTCCGCCCATTTCCTGCGCGCTAGCGGCATCGATGTGCCGGTCCACGGGCTCGATTACGACGTCCGCAAGATCCGCTCCGCCCGGCAGGCTGCGGCAAGCGCCGGGCTCGGCGGCGTCACCTTCGAAGCACACGACGCCCGCCGCGGCCTGCCCGATCATCAGGGCAACGTCTGCATTCTGGACATCCTCCAGTTCTTTGATCCCGCCGCGCAGGAAACCCTGCTGCGTCTCGCCGCATCACGTGTCGCTCCCGGCGGACTGCTGCTCATCCGCTCCGGCATCCGCGATGATTCATGGCGCTTCAAAATCACCGTCGCCGGAGACCTGCTGGCAAAAGCCACCCGCTGGATGAAAGCCGCTCCCACCCACTACCCGACACGAGCTGATTTCGAGCGCATTCTCGGCCCATTCGGCGATCTCGAAATCGCCCCGCTGTGGGGAAAAACCCCCTTCAACAACCACTGGATCCGGATGGCGACTCCCCGGGAACACGTCCAATGATGAATCACCCCTCCCTGACTACCTCGCAATAGTAGCAGTCACGATTCACACCATCTCGATCATGCCAAACGAGTTCAAAGAACGGCCTTTCAGCGATCACAAATCGCGATGGCATTCGCGGCGGCGTATTCGCGGGCATGGCTGAGACTGATCTGGATCTCACTGATGCCGTGTTGCCGGGCGAAGGCTTGCGCAGCTCCGCTCAAACGGATTTTCGGTGCGCCGTTCGCATCATGGACGACCTCCATGTCGTGCAGGCCGGCGTTCGCGCCGATGCCGGTGCCGAGCGCCTTGGACACCGCCTCCTTGGCGGCGAAGCGCGCGGCGTAGTGCATGGCGGGATGCTTGCGGGATTCGCAGTATTCGCGCTCCGCAGGCGTGAAGATTTTGGTTAGAAACGGCTCACCGTGACGCTCGATGGCACTGGCGATGCGCGCCACTTCCACCACGTCGATGCCGATGCCGAAGATGCGCATGGTTTCAACCGGGGTAAGTGGCCATGAGATTCTTCATTTCACGCACGGCGGCGGTCATGCCGACGCGCATGGCCCGGGAAACGATGCTGTGGCCGATGTTGAGTTCCGCCAAATGGGGCACCGCCCAGAGGAGGGTGAGGTTCTGATAGTTGATGCCATGGCCGGCATTCACCTGCATGGCTGCGGCATGGCCGACATTGGCGGCTTCGATCAGGCGCTGGACTTCGCTTTCCACGGCTGTGCCGACGGCGTTGGCGAAACATCCGGTGTGGAGCTCGATCATTTCCGCACCGCTCCCGGCCGCGGCCTGGACTTGGGCAAGCTCGGGATCGATGAACAGGCTGACCTTGATCCCGGCGTCTTGTAGCTGCGCGACGGCGCTGCGGATGCGGTCGAAACCACCGAGCACGTCGAGCCCGCCCTCGGTGGTCAGTTCCTCGCGCGATTCAGGGACCAGGCAGCAGTAATGCGGGCGCAGCTTGAGGGCGAGCCCCACCATTTCCGCAGTGACACCCATTTCCAAATTGAGCGGCAGCGGCACCTCGGAACGGATGGCGAAGGCGTCCGCGTCCTGCATGTGGCGGCGGTCGCCGCGGACGTGCAGCGTGAGGGAATCCGCGCCACCGGCCAGCGAATCATGGGCCGCCACCAACGGGCTGGGCTCCGCGTTCGGGGAGTCCGAAGTCCGCGCGTAGCGGGCCTGGCGCAGCGTGGCGACGTGATCGATGTTGACTCCGAGAAGCAAAGGCATGCGCGGCCTTAACGCCGAAAAGAGCCACCGGCAAGACCCAGTTGCGCCGGATGAAATCAGGATTGCCACACGGGCGGGGGCCGGTAGCCTCTGCCCAACCATGATCGTTGCTCCCAAGATCCGCGGATTCATCTGCACCACCGCCCACCCTGATGGCTGCGCCAAACACGTCGCCGAACAAATCGCCGTGGTCAGAAACCGCGGACCCATCGCCAACGGTCCCAGGAAGGTGCTCGTGATCGGCTCCTCCACCGGCTACGGCCTGGCTTCGCGCATCGCCGCAGCCTTCGGCACCGGAGCCGCCACCATCGGTGTGTTTTTCGAGAAATCCGGCGATGCCGACAAGTGCGCCACCGCCGGCTGGTATAACTCCGCCGCCTTCGAAATGGAAGCCGCCGCCGCCGGCCTCTACGCCCGCTCGTTCAATGGCGACGCGTTTTCAGACGAAATCAAAGCCGAGGTCATCGCCGCCATCAAAGCCGATCTCGGCCAGGTCGATTGCGTGATCTACAGCCTTGCCTCACCGCGCCGCACCCACCCGAAAACCGGCGAGACCTTCCGCTCCGTGCTCAAGCCGATTGACGAAAGCTATACCAATAAGAACCTGAACACCAACACCGGCGTGGTTGACGAAATCACCATCCAGCCCGCTGAAGGAAACGACGTCGCCGAGACCATCGCCGTCATGGGTGGCGAGGATTGGGAAATGTGGATCGATGCCCTGCTCGCTGAAAACCTCATCGCCCCCGGCACGCAAACCTTCGCCTACTCCTACATCGGCCCGGATCTCACCTGGCCGATCTACAAGAACGGCACCATCGGCAAGGCCAAGGAGGACCTCGAACGCGTCCAGCGCGCGCTCGATGAAAAACTCGCCCCGCTCGGCGGCAAGGCCTGGGTTTCCGTCAACAAGGCGCTCGTCACCCAGGCCAGCTCCGCCATTCCGGTCGTCCCACTCTACATCTCTCTGCTCTACAAGGTGATGAAGGCCGATGGCACGCATGAGGATTGCATCGAGCAAATGGACCGGCTCTTCCGCGACCGCTACACCGACCCGCAGCCCGACGAGGCTGGCCGCATCCGCCTCGACGACTGGGAAATGGATCCCAAGGTCCAGCAACCCGTCATCGCCAACTGGCACAAGGTCAGCACCGAAAACCTCGCCGATCTCGCCGACCTCGATGGCTACCAATCCAGCTTCCTGCGCCTCTTCGGCTTCGGCCTCGATGGCGTGGATTATGATGCCGATACGGACACCGCGATGAAGATCCCGTCGATCGATTGAGGAAACCCATTCTAACGCGCATGCACATCGTTGTTCTTGACGGATACACGCTCAATCCCGGTGACAATCCGTGGACTCCGCTCGAAGCCTTGGGCAGCCTCACCGTGCATGACCGCACGCCGGAGGAACTCATCGTCAGCCGCGCGGCGGATGCCGATATTTTGCTGACCAACAAAACGCCGCTTTCCGCCGAAACACTCGCCCGGCTGCCGAGGCTGCGGATGATTTCCGTGCTGGCCACCGGCTACAACATCGTTGATGTCGCCGTGGCCCGCGCACGCGGCATACCCGTTTGCAACGTGCCGGGCTACAGCACCAACGCCGTGGCGGAATTCGTCATGGCTCTCATCCTCGATTTTTTCAAACAGCCGCGTTTCCACAGCGATAGGGTCATGCAGGGCGAGTGGCAGCGTTCCCCGGACTTTTGTTTCTGGCGCAACCCGCATTTCAGCGAACTCGCCGGAAAAACCATTGGCATCGTTGGCTTTGGGGCGATCGGCCAGCGTCTCGGCGAGCTGGCCGACGCGTTCCAGATGAAGGTGCTGGCCAGCAGCCGCTCGCGCCAGGCCGATGTCCCCTACCCTTTCGAGTGGGAGGATGCGGACGGCATTTTCGCCCGCGCCGATGTGGTCTCGCTGCATTGCCCGCTGACGCCGGAAACCGAAGGCATGGTCAACAAGCACCGGCTCTCGCTGATGAAACCCGGTGCCTTTCTCGTCAACACCGCCCGCGGCCCGCTGGTGGTCGAGCAGGACCTCTGCGACGCGCTCAATGCGGGAACCATCGCCGGTGCCGCCTGCGATGTGGTTTCCGCCGAACCGATCCGCGCCGACAACCCGCTGCTGCGCGCCAAAAACCTCACCCTCACCCCCCACATCGCGTGGGCGGCGCTGGAGGCCCGCCGCCGCCTGATGGAGATCACCGCCGGAAATGTCTCCGCGTTTCTAACAGACAAACCGGTCAATGTGGTCAATCCGTGATGCCAGCCCGGCCCGCCGCCTGCTCTAACAACTCTGCCGTGCGCGTCATGAGCTGATCGAGCGGCAGACCGGTTGCGGCGAGCTCGGTAATGGAATCGAAGAGTCCGCTCTCCCGCGCGGCGGCATCGGCCTTGCCGCAGAATGCGATGACGGGTTTGCCATGGTTGTGGGCGAGACGGGCGATGGCGACCGGGCCCTTGCCGGTGAGGCTCTGCGCGTCCAGCGATCCCTCGCCGGTGACAATCAAATCGGCACTGGCCAGACTTTTCTCCAAGCCTGTGAGTGAGGCGAGCAAATCGAAACCCGGCACCAGCCGTGCCCCGGCGAAATGCAGCAACCCGAAGCCCAAACCGCCGGCGGCACCCGCGCCCGGACGTTGCGCATCCTCCTCACCAGCCGAAACCCGCACCAACTTTCCCAGGAAGTTTTCCAGCAGTGGAATGGAAGTGCCATCCGCACCCTTCTGCGGCCCGAAAACACGCGTCGCTCCGGACGGCCCCATCAACGGACTGTCCACATCACAGGCCACCGTCAACGGCGGCAGCGGCATGCGACGCGATGCATCGACGCGCGTGAGTTTATCTAACAGATCCTGCGGCGTCGCATCCAGCAAGCTGCCTTGCCCATCAAGAAAACGCACACCGAGCGCGGCGGCCATGCCCGCGCCGCCGTCGTTGGTGGCACTGCCGCCGAGGCCGATCACCAGACGCTTGGCACCGCTATGTTCGATCGCGTGGCGCATCATTTCCCCGGTGCCGAAGGTGGAGGCGCGCAGGACAGCGCGCTCTTCCGGCCGGATCCGCCACATGCCGGAAGCCTCCGCCATCTCGATGACCGCCAGCGCGCCATCGGCCGTGTCGGCCAAGAGGTAGCGCGCGGTAATAGGCCGGCCGAGAGCATCGTGAGCAGACGTTTCCACCCAGCGGCCGCCAAGAGGATTTTGCAAGGCGGCGGCGAAGCCTTCCCCGCCGTCAGCGATGGGGAACAGCTCGATGAATGCCTGCGGGAAACGCGCCGAAAGCCCGCAAGCGATGGCCGAGCAGACGGTCTGTGCGTCGAGCGAACCCTTGAACTTGTCGCAGGCGATCAGGATTTTTTTTGGAGATTTCACCGGGATTGAGCTGAGGGGAAAGGCATCTGAAAATCAACTACTTGTGCCAGCGCCTTCGGCAGGGCAAGGCCAGTTCGGACCGGAAATTGATAAGAAATGACTGGTCGTTTGCAAATCAACTAACCAGTATCCGCAATGATTTATGAAAACCCTGAAATCATTCGTCATGTTCACAGCCTTGTCGCTCGCGGGTGCGGGCAGCGCTTTTGCGAGTGAGGCCGACCTGAAGATTCCCAAGCTCGACTCGGTGACGTTCCAGTCGCTGGGCGGCGTAAGCGGACACACATTGATGCTGGCGGGCCTCGTGGTCTGCGTGCTCGGCGCCTTGTTCGGACTGGTGCAATACATGCAGACGAAAAACCTGCCGGTGCATGACAGCATGGCGCGGGTTTCCAACACGATCTGGGAAACCTGCAAGACCTATCTCTTCACCCAGGGTAAGTTCCTGGCCATCCTGTGGCTGCTCATCGCGGCCTGCATGGTTTATTACTTCGGAGTCCTGCAAAAGAACTCCGTAACCCATGTGGCCGTCATCCTCGCCGCCTCGGTGCTCGGCATTCTCGGCTCCTACGGCGTCGCGTGGTTCGGTATCCGCATCAACACGGTGGCCAATTCCCGCACCGCGTTTTCCGCGCTAAAGGGCAATCCGCTCGCCACGCTCGGCATCCCGCTGCGCTCCGGCATGAGCGTGGGCCTGCTGCTCGTCTGCGTGGAATTGTTCTTCATGATCTGCATCCTGATTTTCCTACCGACGGAACTTGTCGGCCCATGCTTCATCGGCTTCGCCATCGGCGAATCCCTCGGCGCTTCGGTGCTGCGGATCTGCGGCGGCATCTTCACCAAAATCGCCGACATCGGATCGGACCTGATGAAGATCGTCTTCAAACTGCCCGAAGATGATCCGAAAAACCCCGGCGTGATCGCCGACTGCACCGGTGACAACGCGGGTGACTCGGTGGGCCCCACGGCCGATGGTTTCGAAACCTACGGCGTGACCGGCGTGGCGCTGATCGCTTTCCTGTCACTCGCACTGGCGACCCAGCAGGAAGTTTGCGCCACTCTGATTGTATGGATCTTCGTGATGCGCATTCTCATGATCATCACCTCGCTGGGCTCCTATCTCGTCAATGAAGGCATCAGCAAGGCGATGTTCGGTGGCAAGAAGGACTTCGATTTCGAGGCACCGCTGACGCATCTGGTCTGGCTCACCTCCGCCGTTTCCATCGGCGTGACCTTCCTGGCCAGCAGGCTGCTTCTGGGTAACTTCGAATTCAACCATGTGGCCCTGCCCAATCTGTGGTGGGTGCTTTCGATGATTATCAGTTGCGGCACGATTGCCGGCGCGCTCATCCCCGAGTTCACCAAGGTGTTTGTCAGCACCAACTCGCGGCACGTCAAGGAAGTGACCAACTGCTCCAAACACGGCGGAGCCTCGCTCAACATCCTGTCCGGTTTCGTAGCCGGCAATTTCTCCGCCTTCTGGATGGGCCTGGTCATCATGCTTCTGATGTTCGGCGCCTGGCGGTTCTCTACCAATGCCGACCTCATGGCGATCATGCCGACCCAGTTCGCCTTTGCCGCGCCGATCTTCGCCTTCGGTCTTGTCGCCTTCGGCTTCCTCGGCATGGGCCCCGTGACCATCGCCGTGGACTCCTACGGCCCTGTCACCGACAACGCCCAATCCGTTTATGAATTGAGCCAGATCGAGAGCAGCCCCGGCATTACCGCGGAACTCAACAAAGACTTCGGCTTCAACCCGGATTTTGAAAACGCCAAGTATCAACTCGAAAAAGGCGACGGCGCGGGCAACACCTTTAAAGCCACCGCCAAGCCGGTGCTCATCGGCACTGCCGTCGTCGGCGCAACAACGATGGTCTTCGGAATCATCATGCTGTTGGAAAACATGTTCGGCAGCGTCGTGACCAAGCTCTCCATCGTGCAGCCCGAGATCATCCTAGGCCTCGTCATGGGTGGCTCGGTGATCTACTGGTTCACCGGCGCATCCTGTCAGGCCGTCGTCACCGGCGCATACCGGGCCGTCGTTTACATCAAGGACAACATGAAACTTGATGTCACCACCGCCTCCGACAAGGACAGCAAGGAAGTCGTCGCCATCTGCACCAAATACGCGCAGAAGGGCATGTGGAACATCTTCATCGTGGTGTTCTGCTTCGCGCTCGGCCTGCCGTTCTTCAGCCCTTATTTCTTCATCGGCTATCTGATCGGCATCGCCTTCTTCGGTCTGTTCCAGGCCATTTTCATGGCCAACGCCGGCGGCGCATGGGACAACGCCAAGAAGATCGTGGAAGTGGATCTGCGTGAAAAAGGCACTGACCTGCACGCCGCCACTGTCGTCGGCGATACCGTGGGCGATCCTTTCAAGGACACGTCCTCCGTCGCGATGAACCCGGTGATCAAGTTCACCACGCTCTTCGGCCTGCTCGCCGTGGAAATCGCCGTCACCATGACCAACCAAACGACCAAGAACCTGATCGGCGGCTTCTTCTTCATCGTCGCGCTGGTCTTCGTTTACCGCTCGTTCTACGGCATGCGGATTCCAGAGGAGGATTGACAACATTGAAATGTAGCGGTGCGGCGGAGAGCCGCCCCACATCGATTCTTTCAAGCCTCCCGATGCGATCGTGCCCGTTCTTTCGCGTTGATCGCACCGGGGGGGGCGGCGAAAGCCATCGTTCCGGAGAAATCCTGGCATGCTCTGCGAGAACCTTCGACTTCGCGACCATCGCCGAAGCCTGTTCCGGCAAGCGCGTGCTGCCGCTAAGCGAGGATCCGGCGCATCAACGGATCACCGCCGCCATCGTAAGATCCACGTTGGCGCCAGCCACCTCTCATGGCCTGCGATTCCCGAACTCTCTGCCAGCAGACCCACATCCCTTACAACCTGATCTGCAACCATGCCCTCAAATGAAAAAGCCGCGGGAGATGTTCAGCAGGCCCTTGAGCAACGAATTGAAGCCATCGGCTGCGGCGAGTTCCTCAATCCCGAGGTGCATGCGGTAGCGCCAGTAGTGGCGCGGGTTGGCAGGCACGTTGATGCGCTCGGCGTCCGGGTCCGGGTGGCGGAGCTTTTCATCGATGGCCAGCAGGTCCTGCAGAGGGAAAACCGCCCACATGGCAGGCGATTGGAGGTGTTGCCGGATGATCCGGGTGGCGAGCTCGGTGGTGAGTTCCAGCGGCGGGAAGGCCTCACCCAGCATCTGCCACGCGAAGTGGGCGGTGGCCTGGGAGTTTTCCCGCCACCAGCCACGCAAGGTCGGCATGTCGTGCGTGGACGGGCTGACCACGCTCAGATAGGGGGCACGCGCCGGATCAGCAAACTCGACTTTGGAGCTTTTCGGCATGCGCTGGATTTCCAGCGAGAGGATACCGAGTTCCCTCATCACACCCGGCACGCAGTCCGGAACCATGCCGAGGTCCTCACCACAGAGCAGCATGGTGCTGGCACATCGCATGACCGGGAGTTTCTCGTAACCGCGCGCCTCCCAGAAACCTTCCTGGCGGCGGTAGAAATAATCCACATACAAGTCATCGAGACGGCATTTTATATCATGATCCAGTTCCTGGAAGGACTTCGTCATGTGCATCGAGCAGCGCGGGTGGAAGAGGGTGCCGTCCGATCCGGGAACTTCGAAGAACAGGACGTCGCTGGCGCAATCCAGCAGCGCGCCGCGCAGTCGTTCGATGTCCAAGCCGACTGAATCCGGCGCTCCATGACGCCCATCGAAGTGATCCACGATCCGCCGCTGGGTGGCGACGTTTTCACGGAGTTGATAACACCCGTGGCCACAATCATCGAGATAGTGCGCAAGCGCGTCGTTCAGGGAATCGCCGAAACGCTCTTCCAGGAAATGGTCGCGGATGTGCGGCCGGCAATAACGGTTGAAGTCAAACGGGATGCCGCGGCCGCGGATCTCATCGATGTGCACCGGCATCGCCGGATCGAACCAGCCCATGATGCCCTCCACCTGATCGGACGGGATTTGCCAGATGCGGAAAAATCCGAGGATGTGATCGATGCGGTAGGCGTCGAAATAACGGCTGAGCTTGGCGAAACGCGAGCGCCACCAGGCGTAGCCGTCCTCGCGCATCAGCTCCCAGTTGTAGGTGGGAAAGCCCCAGTTCTGGCCCTTGACGGCGAATGCGTCCGGTGGCGCGCCGGCCTGGGTGTCCATCTTGAAAAGATGCGGCGCGGACCATGCGTCCACCGATTCGCGGTCGATGCCAATGGGCAGGTCGCCCTTGAGGGCGATCCCATGCTGGTGGAGGTGTTTGACGGCGTCGGAAAGCTGGCGGTCGAGTTCGTATTGCAGCCAGATATGATAGCATAACTCCGGCCATTGCGGATGCGAGGGAACGGCCATGGCTTCGGCTTGCTCCGCATCAAAGACCGCCCACTCACCCCAGCGGCTGAAGTCCGCGGTGCCGAATTCGTCCCGCTTCACGCAGAACACCGCGTAGGGCACCATCCAGTCGCGGTTTTCCGTTAGAAAATCCCTGAATCCCGCGCTGGCGAGGATCTTTGCCTGATGCTTTTGGAAAACCTGCCGTGTCAGCATGGTTTTCATCTTCATCACCTGCACGTAATCCACTTGATCCAGACCGTTGAGTGATGCGCGCGCGGCATCAAGCTGCGCGGTGAATTCCACGGGCATGGCATGACTCATGTCCGATATGCGAAGATACACCGGATGCAGCGCGAAGACGCTGATGGCGGAGTATGGATAGGAGTCCGTCCAATCGTGCGATGAGGTGGTGTCGTTGATCGGCAGGATCTGGATGAGTTTCAAACCCACCGCCCGCGCCCAATCGGCGAGCGGCTTGAGATCCGCGAATTCACCGACGCCGAGACCTTCTGCGCTGCGCAGTGAGAAGACAGGAATCGCCACGCCGGCCGCGCGGTAGAGCTGGGATGCGTCGCGGCGATAGCATTCGTCGCGGACCATGGTCCACTGGCGTCCCGGATGTGCGCGGGCTTCCAGTGTGCGGTTCTCGCCGCATTCCAGAGTAACCGCACAGCCGATTTTGGGATCATAAAGCCCGTATTTGTATTCGAGCCACCAGTCGTCCGGAAGCTGCATGCTGGCCTCCCAGACGTTGGCGGCGACCTCGTGCAGCGGCACCGCGTGATGCCAACCCCAGTCGCCGAGCTCCTTGGCACTGCCGATCACACAAGGCACCAGGCCTCTGGGCACGGCGGCCATGCGAAGCTGGAATGTATGGTTTGCGCCAGCCGGCGCGGCCGCGGCGGAGAAGTCGCCGCGCGCGGGCAGCACAATCTTGAAGGCGTTGGTTTCAAATGCGTAATCCACCGTGCCCGCAGAGCACCAGGTGTCGCGCAGAAGCAGCGTATCGAGAATAGCCGGACCAGCCACAGCGGTGCGCGGGCCGTTCCACTCGTCGAGTTCCACGCCGTTGGAATCCTGCCGGAGTTGATAGGAATACTCGAGCCGCAGCGGGCTCGTGCCATGGACGTCGATCTCGGTCTGCCATTGGCCCTGATTGAGCCACCGGAGCGGCAGGACCTGCTCGATGCGGACTCCGGATTCATCCAGAATGGTGGCAAGCTTGAGCCACAGCGACTGACCGGGGATGGTGTGGAAATTCAGGCGGAAAATGATCTTCATGGGCTTTCTGGCATGGGTGCGCGGAATCCTAATGTCGCGAAACCGCCTGGCGATGGGAAAAAATCACTCTCTTCCCGCCAAGTATCACCATCTGCTCCCACGGGCCCGCCGGGGTGGCGTTCAAATGTTCCGTGCGTGGAGCGCAAGGCATCCATGCGCATCCCGCCCCGTTCTTTGCCGAATTCGGGATTCTGCGTGCGGAAACGCCCCTGCATTGAATTTCCTCCACTTCCCATCGTCTCAGCAGTCACGCCAGTCATGAATCCACATCTCCTCTCCATCGCAGCGGGCAGCATCCTCTGGATTTCGCAGGTGCCAGCCAATGCGCAGCTCGCGGGCGCCTACGAGCCCTTCACCCATCAGTCGAATGCAGAATCGTGGGTCGTTTACGATTACGCGGATCAGAACTACTACACGCCTTATTGGGATTCCGCGGGAGACGGACTGAACCCCGACATCTTCTTCACCTTCGCCGGCACGAGAGCACTCGATCTTTATGCCGACAAACTCTCATCCGGCGGCGCATTTGTCGGAGATCTCACGGCCGCCGGTGTCGATGCCCTCGGCTGCGAGGTTTTCGTCGAGGACATCGATTCGTTCGATGTCGCGGAATTCTTCCTCTTCTCCACCACCGACAACCGCTACCATGTCAGTGAATACATCATCCCGGAAGCCAGCGGCTGGGCCACTGCCTATGCTTCGCTCACCGAGGACGATTGGTATTTCCTCGACGGTGGTGATTACGTTCCGGTCCAACTCACCCCGAAGATGCTCAGCGCGATCACCGAAATCGGAGTGACCTTCTATCCGTTGGACGTGCCCGAGGCGGACGGAAAGACCGTGGCAATCGACAACTTCACCTTTTACGGAGCCCTGGTCTTGCCGGAGATCACCACCAGCGCGGCGGGCGGCTTGTTCCAACTCGGCTTCGACCGCCGCCCCGGCATTGGCTATTCGATCCAGTCGTCGCCGGATCTGGCCACCTGGACTTTGGTGCCGGGCGAGGAATCGATCACCGGCACATCGCCTTATGCCATGACCAGGCCTCTCGGCCCCGGTTCGCTATTCTTCAAGGTGGGAATCGAGGATTTCCTCATATCCGTGCCGGAAATCAGCGCTCCGTGATCCGCCTCCACTCGATGGTGACGGCCGGGGCCGGGCCGGCCGCACTTGCGTCTGTCCAGGGGCTTGGAATGCGTCGTAATTGCCCGGAATAATTCACTAGAATAAGATGGAAACGGGCCGTCAATCATGACAAAAACACCACAGACTGAGTGCGGAGATGAACCTGAATTCCCTGAGCAGTCCATGCCATCCCACTTCAAAACAATTACCATCATGAAAAAATCCCTCACGCCTTTCGGAGCCGGAATCCTCGGCTGGATCCTTGGATTAATGGTTCTTTTCGGCCTCGCCTGGCCGCTCTCCTCACCGGACACCGTTTCCAATGCCATCATCTGGATGCTGGAGCATTGGTGGGCCGCATACGCGCTGGGGCTGGTGGTCCTGGTGGCAAAAGCGCTGATCGCCAAAATCCCGCCACTGACTTCGCTTGTCGCCTACATCCTGCCGCTGGCGGTGATGATGCTTCTGGCCATGACGTTCATCTGGGTTTACCCGAACTCCGGCTTCCGCGAGGACCTGCTCAGCTACATCCCGGTGGCGGTGGTGTTTTACGTCATGAGCTGGATATGGATTTCCGTAAGCAAGCAAGGCGAGCCCGGCTTGTTGAGAGCTTCCGCCCCGCCGCTACTTGGGGGAATCATCATCCTGGCCTTGGTGGCCGTGCCTGTTTTCACCAGCAACGCCTTCATCTACCGCAATGCCTTCACGCTCGACGTGCTGGAGGTGCAGCGACCGGAAAACTCGCTGGTCGCCAAGTGCGTATTGGAAATCCACAAACCCGGCGACTATGAATTCCGCTCACCCTCATCCTACTACTTTGAGATGATCTATCCGGAATTGATGGAGGATGGATCGATGCCGCAGAGCACCGTGGTCTGGGGTGATGCGGGCAAACCCGCCGCCGGCAACTCAGGCAGCTATCCACTGGAAATCCGCTGGAACAACATTCCCAAGACCGAGATGGCCGCCGCGGAAATGATGACCGACGCCGTGCCCATCCTTCTCGAAGCGCATGCAAGCGGCAAACCCGATGAAGTGCTCTACACCCTCACCGGCTGGGAACCGGAAAAAAAAGCCAGGGAAACGGACACCGAATAACCTCGGGCTTCAGGCGTGCCGCTGGTGCCAGTCCGCGTAAACCCGCGGCGAGATCTCCGATGGCTTGATCTCCGAGCGGCCACCCCAGAAGACGTTGGTGTAGGAAACCGGAATGCCGACGGATTCCAGATGCCTGTCGATGGCGGCCTTGTGTGCCAGCACGCGCTCCTTTTCGGTGCCGTGGACGACTCCCATGATGTTGACGTTGCCGAACTGCGGCCCGCCCTCGCGCCAGTAGCAATGCGTCATGCAATAGTGGCGGCCGACCTCCGCGCCGCCTTCGATCTCACGGCCCTTCGGAACCGCCCAGTGGAAAAGCCCGTTGAAACGCGTCACCCGCTCGCCGCTCGCCGATGGCTTCACGTGTTCGAGGAATGTCGAGAAACGGCCGATCACTTTTTTCGAGTTGAGGGTTTCCGCCACCTCGAAAAAGCGCCCCAGCGAGACTCCGGCGGCTTCCGCACGCTGGTCCCACGGATTCTCGCGCACCTCATCCAGCGTGAACTCTTCCTTCAACCCGAGCAATACCCGCCACTCCTCCGGTGTGAGCTCGACGGTGGCGGTGGTCATCATCACGGCCGCTTCGTCGGCCTTGTCGCCGGGTTCCAGCGCCTTGCGGCGGGTGTGGCCCACGCCCAGGGCAAACACGCCATTGGCCGGCATCAGCAGGTATTCCGTCGCACCCGTGAGACGCAGCAAGGCGGTGGCGTGATGGTCCAGCGACTCCCCCACCGGCACTTTGAGCGTCGTCCACAAGCGATAGCCCGAACCGGAAACCTCTGTGTCGGTGGAACGGATCACCACGTGACCGGAAAACGGATCCTCCTTGGACATGAAGTCAAACGCTTCGTTGAGCTTTTCCTCCGGCACCTTCCAGGCGACCAGCGCACCGTGCGCCAGCTTGGTGGAGAGCAGCGTCTGGCGCACCCGGCGGATGATGCCGGCCTGCAGCATGGCCCGGATGCGGACCAGCACGGTTTCAAGCGGCACGCCGGATTGCGCGGCGACCGCATGAAACGGCTGGCGCTGGAATCCGGAGACAAGATCCTCGGAAACCGCGAGGATTTGTGCGTTGATGGGATCGGTGTGTTCGACAGGGATGGTGTGAGGCATGGAATTCGACACCCGCTTTACCTGAAAAACCGGATTTGAAACCACGAAAATCTGCAAATTTCCTCCACAGGTTTCGTTGGACTTCGATAGGATCTGACAGACGTAAGCTGTGGCGCACACCAAAAAAACGATCAAGCGCTGCGCGGGATTGGAGTGCCGTCCTGGATCAGAGGGCGCAACGCGCGGTGAGCGACTTCAAGACCCGGGTCCTCTGCGATGGTCTCGTCAGCCATCGCGCGGGCCTCGCGCAGCAGCGCGGTGTCGGCGAGAAAGTCGGTGAAGCGGAGGTCGGCAAGGCCGCTTTGCTGGGTTCCCAAGACATCACCGGGACCACGCAGGCGGAGATCGGCCTCGGCGATTTCGAAGCCGTCGGACGATTGCTCCAGCACCTTGAGTTTATCCATCGCCTCCGGGTTCCTTCCGTCTGTTAGAAGTATGCAATACCCCTTGTGCCCTCCCCTGCCGATGCGGCCGCGGAGCTGGTGGATCTGGGCCAGGCCGAAACGTTCGGCGTGATGCAGGATCATGACCGAGGCATTCGGCACGTCCACGCCGACCTCGATGACTGTGGTTGAGACCAGCGCGGCGATTTCACCCCCGCGGAAACGGCGCATCACCTCCTCCTTCTCATCCGGCCTGAGTTTGCCATGGATCAGCCCGACTTCATGGCCGGGCAGTCGTTTGCGCCATTTCTCAAATGCCTCGGTGGCGGACTCGGCCTTGAGGTTCTCACTCTCTTCCACCAACGGATAGACGAGATATGCCTGGCGTCCGCCGGCGAGTTGTTCTTTGACGAACCTGGTGACGTCGGTTTGTTTCGCCCCCTCTCTAACAGCCGTGACGATCTTCCCGCGGCCGGGTGGTTTCTCATCAAGCAGGGAAACATCGAGATCGCCGTAGATCGTCATCGTCAGCGTGCGCGGGATCGGCGTGGCGGTCATCACCAGCACATCGGGCACCAGGCCGCGGCGGATCAGGGCGGCGCGCTGGGCGACGCCGAACTTGTGCTGCTCGTCGATGACGATCAGTCCGAGATCGCCGAAGAGCGATTCATCATATAGCAGCGCGTGCGTGCCGATGATCATCTGCGGCGCGCCCGCCAGCTCGATGTGGTTGGTTTCATCGCGGTTGGCGGTTCGCAAGGCGACGCGCACGCCGAGAGGTTCGAGCCAGCGGCGGAAGGTGAGGTAATGTTGTTCCGCAAGAATCTGCGTGGGTGCCATCAGCGCGGTCTGGCATCCGGAATCCACCGCCAGCAGCATCGCCGCCATGGCGACGAAGGTTTTTCCGGAGCCCACATCGCCCTGCAGCAAGCGGTTCATCGGACGCGGCAGGCGCATGTCGGCGATGATCTCGCGGATCGAGCGCTTCTGCGCCTCTGTCAGATCAAAAGGAAGGCTGCTGTAAAACGCGGTGAGCAATGCGGTGCGCTTGCCGAGCACGCGGCCGCTTTGTTCGAGATGGCGGATGCGCCGCCATACGACATTGAGCTGCAACACGAAAAACTCCTCCAGCGCGAAACGCCTGCGTGCTGTGGCTGCTTGCTCAAGCGAATCCGGAAAGTGCGCCGCCCGCAGTGCGCTGGCCCGCGGAGTGGCGGGATCGACATCAAAGGGGACATCCAGCGATGCCGCATCGCACTGGACAAGCAGCAGGTGCATGATTTCGCGCAGCCGCCGCTGGGCGAGTCCGGCGATGTTCCGATAGATTGGAACGATGCGCTCAAGATGGATCGATTCCCCCGGTGCTTCATCCTCGCGGAGAATTTCAAACTCCGGGTGATCAATGATGAGGCGGCCGTTGGAATCCTTCACCTTGCCATAAACGATGACTTCCTGCCCGGCAGCCACCAGTTTGTGGATGAAGGGCATGTTGAACCAGCGGCAGGTGATTTTACCCGAGCCGAAAACGCCGCCGGTGCCATCGAGCACGACGGCTTCAAAAAATCCGCCACCACGACCGAAGTTGCGTTTTGAGGCATCGATAACCATGCCGCGCAGACAAACGGCGGAGGACGACGGCTGGTTGGGGAAACGATCAAAGCTGCGGCGGTCCTCGTGGCGCTTCGGCAGGTGGTCGAGGATTTCAGCAGCCGTGCGGAATCCGGCGGCGGCAAAAGCGGACACTTCCTTGGCGGGAAGGATCTGCATTTCGGCTAAGTCAGCGCTGGCGGAAATCATTCAATTCAAAGGATAGTGGAGATTGGAAATTGGGATATTCGGATCTGCTTGTCCGGCATTGGCAAATGCGGCTGAAATCCCATTCCCAATATCGAATATCCTGATTTCCAATTTATTTTCAACCTGCCGGCAGATTGGCAAGCTTCTTGAGGTAGGTGAAGGCATAGATGCCGGAGGCATGGCCGTCCGCCCAGAACAGCTGGATGGCATAGCCCCCGACGAGTTCGAATTTCAAAAGATCAAAAGCCTTGGGGCCGTGTTCGACATGCGGGCGGATCACGCGGCCCATGGCATCCGGCTCGCCCTGGCAGGCCGCACAAGGACAGGCGCGCCGCAGCATGGGCAGTGGCAGATAGGCTTCGAAGCCATCGGCAAATGACAATGCGAGTTCGTTTCCGATGACCGCGGCGTTTTGAAGTGAGAGAGGCATGCCGGAATCTGCGTTCATGCCAGCTCGCCGTCCACCCGATAGCTGCGTGTGCCGAAAATCGAGGATCCCACCCGCACATGGGTGGCTCCTTCCTCGATGGCCACCTCGAAATCCCCGCTCATGCCCATGCTCAGCGCGGGCAGGGAAACGCCGGCCGCATGCTCCAGGTCACCGCGCAGTCCGCGCAATGCGGCAAACCAAGGGCGCGAGTCCTGCGGAGTTTTTCCCGCCGGCGGAATGCACATCAGGCCCATCACCTCCAGGCGTTCGAGCGCAAGCAGCGCTTCAATTTCCGCGCGGATGGCGTCCGTCTCAAAACCACCCTTGGTTTTCTCTCCACCAATGTTGACTTGCAGGAAAACCTTGGGAAACAAGCCGAGTTCCTTCGCGATCTCATCAGTGTAAAGCGCGAGCCGCAGGGAATCGATGGCATGAATGACCTCGAAGCGCGGCAGGATCTTGCGGACCTTGTTGCGCTGGACCCGGCCGATGAAATGCCAGTGCAGTGATGCCGGAAGCAGTTCGATCTTGGACTCGGCTTCCTGCAACCTGCTCTCACCGAAAACCTGTTGTCCGGCCTCGGCGGCCTCCCGCACGTCATCGGCGGGAAAGGTTTTTGAAACGGCGATGAGTTCGACAGAAGCCGGATCGCGGCCCGCCCTGAGGCAGGCAGCGTGAATCCGCTGCTTGATTCCGGCGAGGTTCGCGGCGATGTCCGACATCAGGGGAAATTCCGCAGACAGAGTTATTTGATCATGCCCGCAAGCCTGGCGTTTTCCGACAACTCGACCAGATCGCGCAGCACGGCGAGAGACTCACGTTTCACGGGATCAAGACCGGTTGGCCATTTGGGCGTCTCATCCAGGTCCTCGGTCTCATCCTTGGCACGGCGCATGTAGGAACCGGATTCGTCGGAGGGATCATAGGGCTTGAGGCCGGCTCCGCTTTCGAGGTCGTCCAAGGTGATCTTGTAAAACTTCATGTTTTCCTTGTCGGTAGCCGCCATCGTTTCGAAGCGCACCCGGCGCTCGGCATTGCGCTCCTTCTGGAGGGCATCAGACTCCGCGATATCACTCTGGCGGACGGCTTTGTTGAGCGAGACCGTGTTTTTGGCAATGCGTTCCTTGGCCTTCATCACATCCTCGATGACATAGAGGAAATCCTTGTTGGCGTTCAACCGCTCCTGACTCATTTCCTTGAGACTCGGGATGAAGAGGGCTTGGGGATCGAGTGGCTTGAAGTCAGGCGCGCGGCGGATGCGGTCATGAGGAAGGCTGTGCTCCAGGAAGGCCTCGCCCATTTCCAGAGCATCCGTCAGACTCGGCAGCACCACATCGGAAACCACTCCATCCATCTGGGTGGAAGAGCCGGAGGGACGGTAGAACTTCTGGATTGTCACCTTGAGGTATCCGGCACGGTTCCTCACCGAGAAGAGCGGCAGCATGCGGCCGATGTCCATCGGCTGCTGGACGGTGCCCTTGCCGAAGGTGGATGAATCGCCAACGATCACCGCCCGGTTGTAATCCTGCAATGCGCCGGCGAGAATCTCGCTGGCCGAGGCACTGCTCTTGTCGGTCATCACAACGAGCGGTCCGCCGTAAATCGGCTTGCCGTTCTCGGAATCCTTCACCTGCACCTGGCTGAGCGTGTTCTTGACCTGCACGACGGGGCCGCGATCCATGAAAAACCCGGTCATGCGGCGCACCTCTTCCAGCGAGCCGCCGCCGTTGTTGCGAAGATCGAGGATCAGTCCATCGATTTTCTCATCGACCAGTCGCTTGAGAATGCGCTCGACGTCCACCGAGCTGCGGACTTTCCCCTCATCGAAGTCCGCATAAAACGATGGCAGGGTGATGATGCCCAAACGGCGCGTTTCTCCCTTGTCGGTTATTATTTCGATCAACTCGCCGCTGGCTTGTTCGTCCTTCATCTCCACCTTGCCGCGCTGGATGACCACGATGCGGGTTTCCCCGGCGGGTCCGGCGGCGGGTTCCACTTTGAGCGCCACGTCCGTGCCTTCCTTGCCGCGGATCAAATCGACTACCTTGTCGATTTTCATGAACATGATATCCGTCATGTCGCCCGGCTTGCCGGTGTTGAGCGTGTCCACGGCCACGACGCGGTCGTTGAGTTTGAGCGATCCCTCGCGATCGGCGGGCCCGCCCACGACGATGCCCATGATCTTGGTGGCTCCATCCTCCTCGCCCTGCAGCAAGGCACCGATGCCGACGAGTTCGTTTTTCATGCCGTCCTTGAAACGGTTCATCTCGCGGAAGCTCATGTAGTCGGTATGCGGGTCATACGCACGCGCCACCGAGCTGAGGAAATAGTTGGCGATTTCCTCGTCATCGACGTCCTTGACGCTGCTGAGGAATCGCTTGTAGCGGAGTGAGACCTTTTCCTTGGGACTGCGGTCGTCACTACCGGGATCGTGTTTGCCCTGTTCCTTGGCGAGCTTGCTGAGCATTTCGCGGCGCAGGATCTCGGCCAGCACCGCCTCCTGGATCTGGCGACGCCAAAGATCCGCCGCCTCCTTGTCGTTTTTCGGCCATGCTGCGTTCTTGCGGCTCAACATGATTTCCTCATCCTTGGTGAAATCGAAATCCGAGCCATTGAGGAGTTTTTCCGTTTGCACCACCCGCTCTTCCACCCGTTTTTCGAAAACACGGTAAATGTCGGTGGCGGCCGTCATGCTGTTGCCTTGGAGCAGAAGCGTGTGCAGGCGGCCACCGTAATCGGCATTGAATCGGTCCACATCCTGCTGGGTGAAGTAGAGCCGCTGGAAATCCAGATCCTTGAGGTAATCCTCCAAAAACCGACGGCCGAGGTCCTCATTGAAGGGCAGTCGGGCAAAGTGGCTGTTTTGCAGCATGATCGCCATCTGGCGGCCCACCTCATTGAAATCCGCGCTCTGTGCGAATGCCGATCCGCTGACCAGCGTGACTGCGGACAAACAAACAATTTTTCGAAACCAGGAGGTCATCATGAAATTTGAAGCGAAGCAAAGGTTCGGAATGGCTCAAAAAATTGGCACAGGATTGCGGGATGTCGATTTCCAAAATCCGCGGATGGTTCAATCCCGCGATTTTCTACTTTCCAGCCAGCGGCGGAAATAAGCCTCTTTGGCGGCCTGTTCGGCGGCTTCGATGTCCACCTGGCGCTCATCGAGAAACGGGTTGTCCGCGATCAATGGCCGCCGTCCCAGCACGACGGGCAAATCGATGAGCTCCTTTTCCCGAAAAACCCGCAACATGACGCGGGAACCGGGTTTTAGCTGGCGGATGCTATCGCTGAAGGGCCCAAGGGCGCTGCCGACCCGCCAAACCTTGTCATCGCTGCCGACGATCAAATCGTTGATTTTGAGGCCCGCCTTCTGCGCGGCTGAGTCCTCCACCACCTGGACCACGCGAATTGCGATGCGGGGCTCGGGATCATCAGGGACATTGGTCATTTCATCCTGCATGCGGATGCCGATGAAGCCTTCGCCCTCCTTGAGATACTCGTCGTTGACAAGCTCGCGCAGCACTTCGAGACAACGCTCCCTGACCTCAGGATCGCCGGCGGATCTGGACACGCGGAACAACTCGTCCATGGCGGCTTGCGGCCTTTCGCGCGACCATGTCAGAAGTTCCGCCTGCGCCTTCTCGCGCACTTGGAATTCATCCGACTCCAAGGCAGCGAGCGGCCCGGCTGGAAGTTCCAGCGCTGACACGCATTCCATGCACGCAATCAGCATGACCGGAATCCACATCAAGCGAGCGGTCATCGCTATCGTGATGGACGCATCCATGGCAGTTGTGGATTAAGAGCGCAGGGCGGGCTATCTGGCGACCCACGGGTGATCAGTTGGAATCACTTCGTTTCCCAAGGCCTTTTTTGCGGCACTTCAATGCTGTCGTTTGGCTCAAGCGTGATCTGTTTGTTCTCAAGCTGCGTGAGATCATACTGGCGCTGCTTGCCGTTGCGGAGGAGTTGAACCCGCTTGAGGGTGCCGAATGGAGAGGGACCGCCGGCAGATTGGATCGCCTGCCACAGTGTGAGTCCACGCTGGAATTTCACCGGCCCGGTCCGGCCGATCTGGCCGCCCATGTGAACCACCGACTCGTCCAATGCCGCCCCCTCCGTATCAGACACGACTTGGAACGTCGGATTGCGGTAAATCTGGGCACTGCGATAGCGGGCCTCAAGGGCCGCCGCCAGGCTTTCGGGTTTGAGCCCAGCAGCCTGGATCGATCCGATAAATGGCATGTTGATCGTTCCATTGTCCGCAACCGGATAAGCACCGTCAACACGGCCTTTTTCTTCGGGCGGCACACCAAGGATGCTGATCGAGACACTCTTGCCGACTTGGATTTGGCCAAACATGGGTATGACCGCCAAGGCCATGACAATGAATACTGATAGAATGGATTTCATAATCTGAGGATTAGGGGTTCACTGGATCAATAAAGGTCCGAATCGCCGGAACGGGGAGTCGCAGCCTGGGCTTTCGCCGGTGCTGGCGAGGCAGCCACCGGTGCCGGGCCCACCTGGGCCTCCGCCGGAGCGTAATAGGTGTAATAGCTGGTGTAATACTGGTATTGGCTGTCAGAGCGGACATCCACGTTGTTGAGCACCACGCCGATCACATGACCGCCGACGTTTTCGACCGCCTGTTTCACACGCAACAGCATGTTGCGGGGAAGTTTCCGGTGCTGGACCACCAGCATGGTAAGGTCCACCTCGCTCGCGAGCACTGAGGCGTCACTCACCCCGAGAATCGGCGGGCTGTCCACCAACACCAGGTCAAAGCGCTGTTTCACATCCTGGATCAACTCCGACATCCGACGGGAGTTGAGGATGCCCGCGGCGTCAGCTGGCAGGATGCCGGATGGCATGAAGTAGAGATTGTCCACAGGGGTCTGCAAAATCACATCCTCCAGCATGAGCTCGGTGGTCAGGTAATTGGTAAGACCCACCGAGTTGTTGATGTCAAAGAAGGTGTGGAGGCGGGGACGCCGCAAGTCGGCGTCGATCATGAGTGTGGTGTAACCACCCTGGGCACAGATGTAGGCTAGGTTCACCAAGGTGGTGGATTTTCCTTCACCGGCAGCACCGGAAATCACGGTGATGGCATTGTCTTCCGGGTTCTTGCGGTTGAACTCGATGTTGGTTCGCAGAATCCGGTATGCCTCGGCGTCCGGACTCATGCCGCTTTGCTTGTGAAGGATTCCCACATCCTTGGGAATAACCGCAAGCACAGGCACCTGGAGATAGCGCTCCACATCTTCGAGTGTCTTGACCGAGGTATCAAGATACTCAAGGAAGAAGGCGATACCGACGCCGAAGATCAACCCGACTACGGCCCCAAGAATCAGGTTGAGGGTCACGTTCGGACTGACCGGGCTGTTTGAAATGACCGGCGGATCATGCATTTCCACGCTCTCTCCTGGGATTTTGCGGGAGATGGTTTCCCCCATCTGCTTCATCTTCATCGTCTGAAGCAGTTGCTGGTCGGTCTCGAACTCGCGTTTGGCGTCCACGTAATCCTGGGCGTCGAGTCCGCGCTTGATGGCCTCCTCGCGGCTCTGGTCCTTCATGACCTCCACGCTCTTGAGACGGTTTGTGGCCAGATCCAGCTGCGCCTGCAGGGTGGCACGTAGATTGACCACGCCTTCGTTGAGCTGGCGTTTCATGTTTTCGATCTGGTCCACCGCCACCAGCATCGTCGGATGCTTGTCGCCGAGACCATTGATCTTGAGGCTGTCAAGTTGGCGTTTGGCCTCCAGATACTGGGGATAAAGCGAGCGAATGATATTGTCAGGCAGGTTGAGACCCGAGGCATAAACCATGAGTTGGTCGCTGTCGTATTTCAACAAACTGCTGATCTGGCTCTCGAGTTGCAGTTTTTCCTGCTCGAGGTTGTGATAAATCTCCAGCGCGCTGCGGGCACCCATGTCCTCATCCACGCCGCCCTGATTGTAAAAGGAGTCGGTGCCCTTGTAGATGATGCCCTTGTTGCGGACGATGGTGGCAAGCACCTTCCGGCGTTCCTCCACCTTGTCCTCCTGGTCGCGGACGGCCTTGTTGAGCTCCTGCAACTGACGGTCGGCGTCACGAGTTTCAATCTCGGTGCGGTATTCCCTGTAGGCCCGCGCCACTTCCTCGGCGATGTCCCGCGCGTCCACCTTGTTGGTGTGGCGCACGCGAATGGCGATGAGGTCGGTTCCGCGGATGTTCTGGGTTCCTACGATACCTTTGAGGATTCCGAGCGCAGCTTCCTTGTCCACGTTCCAGCGGTTCACCAACTGGAGGTTTTCCACCACCTTGGCCAAGGAGTTGCGGCTCTTGATTTTCTCGAACTCGGTTCCGAAGAACTGGGCTGTCATGCGGCCCGCACCCGAGGTTTCCGTCATCGCTGCACCCAGCGGGGACATCCCTGCCACGCGTGGCTTGACCTCGATCACCGCCTGGCTCTCGAACCTTTTCGGCATCACGTAGGTGATGACCGCAGCGGTCATGAACACCAACATGAGGGTAAGCAGGATGATCCCGTAGCGGTTTTTGATCACCTGCCAGTAGTCCACTGCATGTAGGGCGGACTCGTTTTGTTGCGGAGCGGAAAGGTTCATGGGCGGAAGTTTTTCACAGGTCTGGAGGAATTCCAGTCAAAATAAAGACTCCCGCAATGGCATTCATTGCGGGAGTCCATGATCAGTCAAAAGACAGCGGAGACAAAGGCTGGTAATTCGGGAATCAAGGATCAGAACTCGGCGCTGAGGCCGATGCTAAAGCGGTTGCGGTCATAATCGCGCAGCGGGAAATCCGAACTGGAGTTCGAATAGTTGTAGGATGCCGTCGCGCTCATGAAATTGTTGAAGCGATAGGAAACACCGATGTGCGCATTGAAGATATCCTCATCCTCGTCAGGCACGGAGATATTAGTTCCCACAATCCGGCCACTCTGGTAGCTGGTGGGAATGTAGTCCACGCCACCGAAGAGGGACACCATGGGATTGATGCTGTATTCACCGGAAACGCCAAAGCGCAGTGCGCGGCGGTCCGCAAATTCCACAATATTGCCATTGAAATTCTGCACCGTATCGTAGTCCTCGATGCCGTAGCGGGCAAAAGAGCGAAGGCTGAATGCCTGGGTGGACTGCCAATTGAATGCAGCCTCAAGGTAAGGGCTGTTGGTGTTGTCTCCGTTATCCACCTCGCGGAACTGCGCACCAGCACGGATGATGCCGACCGTTGCGGGACTGAAGCGGTGTTCCGCACCAAACAGCAGATATTGGTTGGTGGAGTCCGATGCAAAGCCGTTGCCGGAGGTTTGCCCATACCGGTAATCGGTGGTCAACACCGTTTGCGGACTGAACTGGTAGCGGAACTGGTTGAAAATCTCCCAAGTGAAACGGTCGTTGTTCTCCACGTCGGAATTGACATAGTCAATTCCTGAAAGCCGGAGGCCGGTGTAGGTGGCCACCCTCTCGGTCCAGCGAAAACCGATGGAATTGTCGGTATTCCAGAAGAAATACTCACCATTGGAACGCGCGGATGCGTAGCCGTAGGAATAATCAGGCTCCATTTCATAAGAAACGAAGTTCTGGCTCGAAAAGCGCAGGCGTTCGCTGAAACGATGGGTCAGGTTGATCCCGGCACGCGACTGGCTGTTGAAATCATCCGTGTTGCCCGGAGCATCGAAATAATAGATGGCACCAAGACGAACATAGACATCCCACGTGGTTTGCGGAGTGATGTGAACCATCGAGGCGCCAACGTATGGATTGATGGCCATGGAATCTTCTTCAGCTCCATAACCGGGGTTGACGTTATCATCGTAAATCAAGCTGGCTCCCACCACCCACTTGAGGGGAAGTGCCTCATCCGCATCATTACCGATGAAATACAGGCCTTGGGCGGAAGCGGAACCCATGGCAAGAAGTCCGAAAAAGCTGAATGGAATTTTAAGTTTCATAATCTTCAGGGGGTAAGTAAGTATTGGGGTAAATTCAAGGCTTGAGCATCAATCAGGAATCGATGCTGCCATTCCCATTTCCATTGCCGCCGCTATTCGGATTCACATTAGACACATTAGGCGGATTGATGATCACCGGCGGTAAGATCGGGAAAAGCGGTCTCACCGGGCCTTTGCCGGGGAAGTCCAGCGGATTGGGCATGGCGGCCACCTCACCGATGGGAGCCTTGGCACCTTTGGCGCTCTTCGCGCTGACGGCGGTCTCGCCGCTGTTTGGATCAAGCTTGGCAAGCACGGTCTGAACATCAACCAGTGCATCGGGAGCCACGGCGATGGCACACTGGGAAATCAGGCGCATGTGATCGGGTGAAGCGATGATGGCGGCTTCCACGATGGCGGCTACGGTCGCAGGATCGGCACTCGCACCCTCGATAGCGGCCTTGACCACCTCGCAGGAACAAGCGGGGGCTGCAGCCACTTCAGTGGAGACGATTTCGAGAACCTTGGATTGTTCAGCGGCAATGGCGGCTTTCACGGAGGCGGCGAGCTGCAGACAGTCGATTTCGGCCGAGGCCGGCACCATGCCCAGCATGGCGCTGAAGGATGCGAAGAAAATGGTCTTTTTCATGGAATTGAGGAGTTGTGGGCCGTAATGATGTTAAAATGGAGCGGGCAGCGGGAATCGAACCCGCGTGGCTAGCTTGGAAGGCTAGGGCTTTACCATTAAGCTATGCCCGCGCATTCGAGAAGAATACAACCGCTGCGGCGATGGTCTAGCAAGTCTTTTTTCCCTTTTTTCCCAAATTGTTTCAGAAAAATTAAAAGTTGCAAATTCCCTTGATTCTGTTGGGTTTTCAGGTTGATTCCGTCTGCGAAAAGCGTCCAGCGGGTGTAGTTCAATGGCAGAACGTGCGCTTCCCAAGCATGAGGCACGGGTTCGATTCCCGTCACCCGTACCAGCATCCTGATTCTGTCACAATCCACTGGGTTGATCGATGAAAGTCCACGGCAAGTCGAAACCACGGCCCAACTCCGCTGCGAGCGCCTGGACGCCTGAGGTCTCCGTGGCATAGTGGCCGGCGAGCAGGAGATTGACGCCCAGTTCGAGAGCCAGCGGGTGGCTCCAGTGTGGACCTTCGCCGCTGATGAAAGTGTCCACTCCGGCCGCGGCCGCTTTGGCGACCTCGCTGCCGGCACCACCGGTGATCAGGCCCACAGTGTTGATTTTTCCGGGCCCGCCGGGACAGACGTGCACGGGACCATTGACGGCATTTTCGAGAGCCTTGGCGAGTTCGACTCGGCTCCCCTGCCAAGTGCCGCGCAGTCCGAGCTGAATGCCCTTCCATTCGAAAAACGGCTGCGGATCGATCAAGTCGATGGATTGGGCGAGTTGGATGTTGTTGCCCCACACGTGATGGATATCCAGGGGCAGGTGGGCGGAGAAGATCGCGAGTCCGGCGTCCATCGCGATTTTGATTTTCCGGTAAAAAGGCCCGGTAAGCGGCTGGACACCCTGCCAGAACATCCCGTGGTGAACGATGAGCAGGCCGGGCCCGCCAGCAGCAGCTTCCTCAATTACCGGCAGTGAGGCGTCCACAGCGGCGAAAATGCGATGAACCTCTCCTCCATTGGTCAGTTGCAGACCGTTGACCGCGCCGGGGTAGTCGGGGATTTCCGTGATGCGCAATTCATGGTTGAGAAAGGAAACGAGATCTGCCAGCGGAGTCATGAAGGAAGGATGGCAAGCACTCGATGCGGGTGGAAGCATTTCCAGCGGCAACTTGGCGTGGTGATGCATGCGCTTTCCACGATCATTCCGCATTCTTCATGGGTCATGTCGGCTCCAGATGAGAACCCCGGGTGTTTCTCGCTGTGGGTGGCCGGAGATGAAACCGGCGAGATCTGCGGGCAAATCCGCCTGCCATTCCAGACATCGGCCGCGCCAGGGCAGGGCGAGTTTGGCGGCGTGAAGCGCGTGGCGCGGCAGCAAGAGGCGTTGTTGCAAATCCGGTGTCCAGCCTTGTTCCATCCAGGCGAGGTATTCGGAGCCGTCGCCGGAATAGAGTTTGTCGCCGAGGATCGGATGGCCGCTGTGCGCGAGATGAACGCGGAGTTGGTGCATGCGACCGGTCCCGGGAAAACAACGGACGAGGGAGAATCTCCCCTCCCCTCGCTCGAAGCGCTGTTCGACGCGGAAACGCGTTTGGCAGTCGCGCCCGTCGGGATGCACGATCTGGCGCACCCAGATCGGTGAAGGGCCGATTTCCCCGGCGCGGAGAATGGGGGCGGCGCATTCCCATTCCTCGGTTTCCGGCCAGCCGATCACGATGGCAATGTATTGTTTCTCCACCTCGCGCCGCTCGAAAATCATGCCCAACTCGCGGGCGGCGGCGCTGTGCTTGGCCACGATGACCAGCCCGCTGGTATCACGATCGAGGCGGTTGACCACGGCCGGGCAGGCGCCGTTTTCCATTTCGTAGGCCAGCAGGTGTTCGATGCCGCCGAGCAGCGTCGGCTCCGGCTTGCGGTTGGCCGGGTGCACGATCAACGGCGCGGGCTTGTCCACCACCACCCAGTCGGCGGACTCGTCGATCACCCGAAAATTGACGACTACTTGCAGGCTCATGAAAAGTTCACGAAAAAAGCCAGAGACCCGCAGAAACGAGGCTCTGGCGCTTGAAAAAGCAACAATCAATCCCGGAGATCAGGACTTGTAGCGGAGACGCTTCTTGTGGCGGTTCTGCTTCATGCGCTTCTTGCGCTTGTGCTTGTTGATTTTGGTCTTACGGCGTTTCTTGATGGAGCCCATGGCGTTTGCGGTCGGGGTTAGGTTGCGGTGAAAGAATCAGGGAACGATTTTATTGAGCGGATACTCGATAATCCCCTCGGCCCCCAGGCGCTTCAGCTCGGGGATGATGTCGCGGACGACGATTTCGTCAATCACCGTCTCGACGGCCACCCAGCCGTCCTCGGACAGATTGGAGATGGTGGGACGGCGGAGCGAGGGAAGTTTTTCGAGAAGTTCGGGCAGCCTGGCGGATGGCAGGTTCATCTTGAGCCCCACTTTGCCGCGGGCACCGAGCGCGGCTTTGAGCAGCAGGGCGATTTGCTCCATTTTCTCCTTTTTCCAAGGATCCGCGGCGGCGGCGGGGTTGGCGTAAAAATGCGGGAACGAGGTGAGCAGCGTGTCCACGATGCGCAGGCGGTTGGCCTTGATGGACGAGCCGGTCTCGGTGACATCGACGATGGCATCCACCAGATCCGGCACCTTCACTTCGGTGGCTCCCCAGGAAAACTCGACTTCCGCGTGGATGCCGCGCTCCTTGAGCCAGCGTTTGGTGATGCCCACGCCTTCGGTGGCGATGCGCTTGCCTTCGAGGTCCTCGGGCTTGCGGATCGGCGAATCCTCGGGAACCACCAACACCCAGCGGGTCGGGCGCGTCGTGGCGCGGGAATAAGGAAGCTCCGCGAGGTCGATCAGATCCACCTCGTTTTCATAGGCCCAATCGTAGCCGGTGATGCCGCAATCGATGAAACCTTGGCCTAGATAGCGGCCGATTTCCTGGGCGCGGATGAGATAGAGGTCGAGCTCCGGATCATTCGAACTCGGGCGCAGCCCCCGGGAAGAGACATAAACCTCATAGCCAGCCTTAGCCAGAAGCTCCACGGTGGGAGCCTCCAAGCTGCCCTTGGGGATGGCGAATTTGAGCGTGCGTGACGGGTCCGGCATGAGGGGCGGGCGTTTTAGTCGCGAAATCAGGGGAATCAAGCCATGTTTTGGAGTTTTTTGCAGAGATGGATCGGATTCACCCTGCAACGCAATCGACTCGCTGTTTGACAGGCAGCCGGATTTTCACCGATGAATGGAGCGTGCAAATGATGGTTCAACCATGAAACACCAAGGCCACCGGATTTCCACTCTCATCGCCTTTCGCATATTACCCACATGCCTGCTGCTGTGGGCCGCCGCCGGCGCGGACGAAACCAAATCCTGGACCCGCGAGGCGGATGGCAGGAAGATCGAAGCCAGACTCAATAACTATGATCCGGCAAGCGGCAAGGTCACCCTCGTCATGCCGGACGGCAAGTCCCCGGTGATCGATGCCAAGATACTCATCGGCGATGACCGCACTTATCTGGAAGCATGGGCGCGCCAGCGGGCGGAGGCACTCGAAGCCTCCAAGGAAGGACGCTTGGAATCATTCACCCCAGATGGACAGAAGCACAAGGTCCACATCTACAAGCCGCCGGGTTATGTGGATGGCGACGAGTCCAACACAACGCGTCCGGCGTGCGTGCTCTACAGCGCCGACGGCAACGCTCTGGGGTTGGTGCATCACATGCAACCCGTGGCCGACGAACTCGGCTGGGTGCTGGTGGGCATCGACGCCTACATGAACACATCTTCCGTAGAGGAACGCTTTGAGGAACGCCTCGCGGACACCAAGGCCGCGTTTGCCGCAGCCAGCGCGCGGGTGGTTTTCGATCCGAAAAAAATCGTCTTCGGCGGTGGTTCCGGCGGCGGTTGGTGGTCATATGTTTCCGCTGCGGAAATCACCAAGGATGCGGCCGGCATCCTTTCCTTCTGCGGCTGGATGGGAAAGATGCACGACCGCCGTTACTCACGCAACATGGCGGTGGCCATGCTCAATGGCGACAAGGACGAGAATGCCAATAACTGGGGCAAGATCGATGGCGATTTCCTGCGCAAGAGCGCCTCGGCCAAGGTCAGGGAATTCCCCTTCCCCGGCGGCCATGAAGTGGCCCCCCAGCCCGTCACGCTGGAAGCGGCCCGCTGGATTCACGAGACGAGGAAATTCCCGGAAAATCCGGCAAAAAAGGATTAGTCTGCGTTTGACTGGATGTGAGATTCACCTGCCGGAGTCCCCGCCGGTCTGGTGTATGTTTGTGGCGAGGTGGATTCCACCACAACAATGCGGATCTCGGCGGGAAGCCGCCCGGATGGCTTGAAATTCAATTGACTTCACTTGCAACTCTGAGAGTGCTTCCCCATCAAGGAATCTTGAAAGATACTTATGAAAATCACACCCTCGTTTTCAGGCATTTTCGCGGCCGCAATGCTTGCAGGCACCACTCTTCACGGACAAACCGCAGACTTGCATGCCCGATTGAATGAAATCCGCGAATTGCTCAAGCCGACTGACTCCGATTCACCGGATGTGAAAAACCTCAAAGTCTCGATTTACGGGTATTCCGACCAATGGCAGCGCCTGTTGGCCCGTGATGAATTAACCCGCTTCTCCGATTATGCTCCGCAAAACCTCGGTGGAGGTCTGGCTGCCACCCCCAGCCTGATGGAAAAGATTCAGGAATTCACCAAGAGTGTGACGGAAGAAGTGGAGCGCAGGGACGAGGCGAAAATCGCCGAAGCCGAGGCGCTTCTGTCGAAAGTGGCCGAAACCCTCATGGCATCGAAAAAAGCCGAGGATCTGGATGCCATCATGCTCACCATGAGCGAGATGAGGCTTAATGAAAGCGGCAGCAGCCCGAAACTGCGGGCAAAGGCAAGTGGCATCATAAACGCACTGCAAATCACCCGGTTTTGGCAGGAATATCTCATCGCCGATGAGGCTGGCAACACCCAGGACCGCCGCAAACAACTGGAGCAGGTTTCCGCTCAGCTCGCATCCAATCTGATCGTTCCAAGATCGTTCGTCCTGCGGTTGATCTATCCGAAATCCGCCAAAGCACCCGGTGACAATGCCAACGTGACAGCCGTGACGCGGCTCTCACTTGATGACATCAAGACCCAACTCAGCGAAACCGGCGACAGCGCCGCAGCTCTTGCTGCGGTGAAATCAATGCCCGAAGGACTGCTCAATGGCTCGGATCATCCCTTCGTGAGCACCTTGCGCACGATTGGGGAACTGCGCCTGATGGAACCCTCGATGGCCGAATCCGAAGTTTAGGCAAACATCCGAACGATCAATAACAGGGATTACCATGGTACTTTGACAATCGCCCGTGCGATCAACCAGATTGCATTGAACGCCATTGGGAGAAGTTATGGCCTTGAACCTTCTTCATCGAAGACCACCACCACACCCAAGGTGCTGGACGCCATCGCCACGGATGCTGCGAACCGCAAGGATTGGCCGAAACTCCGCAAAGTCATTAACTCGATCCAATCACTCGGCACCAATATCTATCTCGATGACCCTGATGCTCCCAAGCTACACAACGACCCGCATGCCATCGATATGATCCTAACGATTTTATTCATGAGTTTTTGAAACCCGGTGCCATCTCCGCCGGTGCCTGGCGCGTGGCTGTTCATGAGCATGGGGGGAGCCAGTCGCGGAGGGTGGTGAGTTCTTGGTTTTGGCGCATGAGGTGTTTTGTAGCGGCGGTCTGTGACCGTCGTGCGAATGAGGTGACAGAATGGAAGAGGGCTTCGCGCGGGGCTTTGGCATCGACGCTCATCGAGCGACGCTACATTCACCCCACCCGCTCCTGCCGGTTTTCCATCCACCACAGCCAGCCGAGGATCAGGAAATAACCGCCCAGCTCGGCGGATTTCCCCCAGTAATGGATCGGCGCGTCGCCGCCGTGGCAGCCGCAGGAAATGTCGAGCTGGTGGAACCATGCCCAGCCGATGCAGAAGGAGAAAACGCAGACGAGCCCGGCCAGGGTGAGGATCGCGCCACGGCGCAGGATGCCGAGCATGAGGCAGAGACCGGCGGCGATTTCAAACCACGGCACGGTGTAGGCGGCCAACGCGTCAAGCGGCGGACCGACAAGTTTGTAGTTGGCGATATCGCGGGTGAAGCGGTCCAGCCCGCTGCCGAAAATTTTCATGCCGCCGCTGAAGACAAACCAGCAACCGAGCACAACGCGCACGCTCAAGGCGCAGGCTTCGATTGGAATCCGGGATTTCATGGACGCGGGACGCTCAGGCCTGCTCTTTCTGTTTGCGGGCCCGCTCGATGAATGCCCGGTCCACAGGGTATTTCCACAGCACGAAAAACGACAGGATGATGAGAATCGGCCCGCTGAGGAAGGTCATCATGGCGATGTTGCGGGTGGCTTCCGGCGTTTGGGACTCGGCTCCTGAAACGATGCCCGCGGCATTGACCAGGTATCCGGTGAACAACAGGCCGATGCCCATGCAGGCCTTGCAGAAAAAGCTGAACAGCGCGGCATAACTGCCATCCCGCAGCACCCCGGTGCGGTGGTAGTTGAGCTCGGAAAGGTCGGCCACCAGCGAGTTGGTGAGCGGGCCGAGCAGGCCGCAACCGCCCCACCACAGCGCTTGACCGAGCGCGAAGATGACGGTGGCGATGGGCAGGCTCCATTGGCCAATGGCCAGCGTCTGGCCGGGTTTCATCAGGCCGCCCATGAAGATGACATATAATGCGATGCCTCCCGACACACAGAACACCATGCCGGTGTATGCGGCGAATTTCTTCTCACGCTTGCGCGTCAGCCAGGCCTGGAACAGCGAGCCGAAGGCAAATGCAAGCATGCCCGCGCCGTGCACGGCGGTTTTCTCCGTGGCGCTGAATTTCATGTAATCCACATAGGCGAACATCTGCACCTGCGAGGTGAGCAACATCCCGAGCGTGGCAATCGAGAAAAAGCCGAACACATACCAGCCGAGGCGGTCGCAGCAGATTCCCGCGAAGTCCTTGATGAAGGCTTTCGGCGTGTTGCCTTCCAGCTTCATGTCACGGTTGTCACTGGCCACCGAGCGTGTGGAAAAAACACAGAGTGCCACCAGAACCAAGGTGGCCACCGAGAGCACCAGGCCCATGGTCAGGTAATTCGAACCGATCAGCGTGCCGTCGGTCTTGATGCCGTCGCCAGCCACGCGATCCGAGAAGAACATCGACCATGCCAGCGCGCCAAAGACCAGATTGACCACCTGGTTGACGAAAAACCGGATGCCCTGCAGACGCGAGCGGTCCTCGTAAGCAGGGCACATTTCAAAACCCAGCGCCACGTATGGAATGGTGAAGACCGTCATGGCCGTGCGCACGACGAGGTTGATCACCAGCACATACCAGAAAATGGAGACCGGAGTGGAGAATTGTTCCGGTATGATCCAGAGTAGGTAGAAGGAAATGGCCAGCGCGATGCCGCCGAAGACGAGGTAGGGATGGCGGCGGCCGTAGCGGGTGCGGGTGTTGTCCGTGATGTGACCCATCACCGGATCGGTGATCGCATCCCAGAACAGCGTCACCGCGAGGGCCAACCCGGCGTATGCCGCATCCAGACCGAGCACCTTGGTGTAATACAGCATCGCGAAGTTCGAGATGCCGTTGATGGTGATCGACAGCGCCCCCTCTCCCAGGGCGTAGCCGAAAATGCGACTGGTGGGCACCTTTTGCTTGCTCGCTGTGATTTCCATTGGCGGTCTCTACATGAGCAGGCGGGCCACTCGCAATCAAAAAGCCCGCCAGCGGAAATCCGCCCGCCGCCTTCAGCTCCGGAAACGCCTGCTGCCTTGCAGCAAGCCCTCCATCACCTCCATGGCGATGGGCGTGGACTCGTGGACGAGCACGATGTCGCCCGGCGCGACCTTTGTTAGAATCCGCCCTAGCGCCTTGCCGGCATCAGTTTCCACGGCATCGAAGCCGCGGCGGGTCCACGCCATCACCTCGAGGCCGTGCTCACGGGCGATCGGATGGGTGAAAAGATTGCGGTGGCCGCATGGAGCGCGGAAAAACCTGGGCGTAAAACCCGTGGTTTCCTCGACCGCCCGCTGGCAATCGGCGATCTCGCGGCGCGTCCGCGACGGTCCGGCGCACCAGAAAACGGCATGCGGATGGGTCATGGTGTGGTTGCCGATCTCATGGCCGCGGCGCAGCACCTCGCGTGCGAGTTCCGGATACCGGCGCACTTTTTCCCCGATCATGAAAAAAACCGCCTTGACCTGATGTTCGTCTAACAAGTCCAGCAGACGCGGTGTGTCGTGTGGATCCGGGCCGTCGTCGATGGTGATGAGAAGCGAATGGTCGCCAGTCCGGCAACGCACCGGCCCGAGCCACTGGCAGCACGGGCGCAGTACGGCGAAGCAATAGCATGCCGCAATCAGCGCGCCACCGGCGATGGCCCACGGCCAGCCAAAGAACCAACCTGCGGCGATTGCCAGCAGATGGAGGTCGATGAATGCCGCCAAACGAAAGGCAATGGCTGGTGTTTCAAGCAACCCGGAAAATTTCCGAAGCCCGAGCCAAAGACAGGCCACGGCATTCAACAGAAACAGGGCGATCCACGACCAAGCGAACCATCCGGTGATCGCACCCGCCTCGCGGTGGAAAACCGCCCACAACGTGCAGGCTAGCAACCAGATGCGCCACTGCGCCACCTGTGTCCTGCCACCGAGCGCGAGCGGCAGCAAGCAGAGCACGATGAATCCGGCGGGGATGGCCGCCAACATGGCCATGGGCATGGCCAGCCAGCGGCCCAATACCGCACCCGTAGCCACCCACACGGTGAGCGGTATCCATAGTGATAGAAACCGCTTCTCCCACACATGCATGTCTCTCCCCCCGGCATGCTGGCAGGCCTCGGCAAGGCACGGTTTGCCCGCTCCACCGAATGCGCGGAAGATGGCGGATGCGGCACGATTGTCGGATTGCGGACACATGTTAGAAAGCGCTGCCGATGGCGAAGTGCAGGGTCCCGGCAGGGTCGCCTCCATCCCGCGTGAGGTTGTAGCCGTATTCGAGGCGCACCGGTCCGATCGGCAGGTTGAGTCGCAGGCCGAGACCGGCGGCGAGTTCGACATCCGCGGAGCCGGCGTCCTCATGATATCTGGAAAGCGCGCCGGCATCAAAGAAGGCCACGGCATTGAGCGCCTGGCCGATGTTTCGGATCACTTCGAGGTTGGTATTCCACATGAACTCGCCGCC
>CAXNHR010000005.1:0-37225 GCA_964202135.1 Luteolibacter sp.
TGGAAGGTTTCGCCGTAGGTGGCGGGATCATCCATGCTGAGCACGGTGTCGCTCTGGCCCTTGTAGCGCCGCTCGGTGGCGGTCATGAACAGGCGGCGGCGGATCTTCAGGTTCTTGTCGTGCAGCAGGTGGGAGAAGAGCTTTTCGCCATCGCCGACGGTTTTGTGCGCCTCGTCCATGATGCCGAGGTCGAAGGTGAACTTCGCGGCGCGCGCGGCCTTGGCGAGCGCCTCGCCGCTCTGATAGGTGGTGAAGACGATGGTGAGGCCGCGGTGTTTGCGTTTCAGCCAGGCGGCGATCTCCTTGGGATCGGTGAGGCAGGGCACGCCGAGGTCCTGGCGGAGGACGGCGCTGTCATCGCGCTCGACGCGGCCGGCGGATTCGTCGCTGCAGACGCAGATCCACTCGACGGCCTGCTTGTTGGCCATGGTTTCGCGCAGCCAGACTTTGAGCGTCTGGCGGATGAGCGCGAGGCTCGGCACGGCGATGACGATGCGGCGGGAGCCGAGTGTTTCCGCGATCCAATACGAGGTGAGGCTCTTGCCACTGCCGCAGGGCATGATGAGTTTGCCACGTTTGGCCTTTTGAATGACGTAATGCTCGTGGGCATCCTTCACAGCGGGCTTTTGATGCGGTCGGGGTTTCAGCGGTTTGAGCGCGGCCGGTTTGCGGGAAAGATGGGCACGCAGGCGTTTGAGGAAATCCGCATCGAGTGCCTGCCAGACATCGAGCGCGCAGAAGCCGATGCGCTCCTGATCCTTGAGCACATGGGTGATGCGCTCGGTGGTGGAGCAAATGACACCGAAGGAAAATCCCCGGCAGACTCCGAAGGCGAGACCGGTGAAGGTGGAGATGTCACGCCATGAGAGCGAGTGATCCGTTTCCTGGCGGTATTTGCACTGGATCGCCCAGAACCCGCCGTCGTGGGTTTCCGCGACGATGTCGATGCCTTGGTCGGTGGCAGGGAGCTTGAGTTTCTTCGCGATCGCCTGCGGCACCTCGCGCTGGAGCCAGACGTGCTTGAGCTTGCTGGCGTATTCGGGATCGAGCTGAAGGTAGGCTTTGACGAGTTCTTCGAAGAGGTCGCCCTTTTGTTTTTCCGGGAGCGTCCGCCACTTGGCCTGGATGTCCTGCCATGAGGCGCACCCGCGAATGGATCGGGCAAGGTCATGGGCTGTTTCCGGATTTGATCGGGTCATGCGAAGGGGATGGTTTTGGTGGTTGGGGAAGATGGGACGGATCAGGCGGATCTTTTACACGGGTAGAGTTCCTTTGCATTCCGGGTAGCTGGTGCAGCCCCAGAACTGGCTGCCGGGGGATTTGCCGGCTTTGGCGGTGCGTAACGCCATGATGCCGCCGCACTGCGGGCAGCTTTGGGATGCCGGATCTGTGGGATTTGGCTGATCTAACCGATCTTTTTGTCTCTGGCGCAATCTTTCCGTCGCGAGTTGCTCGGAGTAGCCGCCTCCTTCCACAAAGGCGGCCTCCAGCGCCGCGATCTGCCGGTCCAGCAGGAAGTTCGCCTGGTGGATCAGGCAGATGATGGCATTCGCGCGAGTGGCGGGGTCGTCGGCTTCCAGCCAGCGGGCATAGAGTGCCCAGCGTTGCTCGTCTGATAGATCGGTCAGATCAGACGGATCGGACGGATCTTTTTTGAATGTCCGGGGGACGGCGCGCACCGCACTGGCTTCCGGGCTGTCGGGTGCCCACTGTGGCAGGTGGCGGTGGCGCAGGTAGTCCTCATAGTCGAGCAGCAGTTCCTCCAGACTGGCGCGGGCCACGTTGACCAGCCGCAGTTCGGTTTGCGAGGTGGTGGCGGCGGCGCGGCTGCCTTCGGCGATGTTCTGGCGACCGGAGCGGGCGGCCTGCACCATCTGGTCCACGGTGCGCGAGCGGGAATCGATGAACTTTTCGCAAAACCAGACCGTGGCATCGTAGATGATGGTGGCCGTCTGGAAGCTGGCGGTCTTGCGGTAGCCTCCACTCGGGCGCAGTTTTTTGTGGGGCTGACTCTCGGGATCGCTCATGGGCCTTCTTTAACAGATCAGTCGGATCCGTCCAATCAGACAGATCAGGCGGATCTTTTTGGCCGGAGACTGGTCACAGATAGCGGGATTCCAGATGGGTGAGGTAATCCCCGGTGGAGGGCGGGCTGCCGGTGGCTTGTGACATCAAATCCGCGGGATCGAGCGTGCCGCCGCGGGCGTGGATGTTTTCGCGCAGCCAATCTAACAGCGGAGCGTAGTCCGCGGTGTCGCAGGCGGCGGCAATGGCAGGGTCTTTCCGTGCGGCGGCGAAGAGCTGCGCGGCGTTGATGTTTCCGAGCGTGTAGGTGGGGAAGTAGCCCAGCCCCCCCATCGACCAATGGATGTCCTGCAGGCAGCCCATGGCGTCGTTTTCCGGAGTAAAGCCGAACAAACTCTGAAAGTCTTCGTTCCACGCGGCGGGCACATCGGCCACGGCGAGTTGGCCGTTGAGCATGCGGCGCTCGATGCCGAAGCGGAGGATGATGTGCAGGTCATAAGTCGCTTCGTCCGCCTCCACGCGGATGGGAGAGAATTCAGCGCGATGCAGATATGCCATGAAGTCATCCAACGAAAAATTCGCGAGTTGTGGGAAATGCTCCTGGGCCACCGGATACCAGCGTTTCCAGAACGCATGGGAGCGACCGACGTGGTTTTCCCAAAGCCGGCTTTGCGATTCGTGGATGCCGAGCGAGACTGCCGAACCGGATGGCAGGCCAAAGTCATCGGCGGGCAGTCCTTGTTCATACATGCCGTGGCCGGCCTCATGCAGCACGCCGAAGAGCGAGGAGGTGAAATCCGCCTCCTCATAGCGGGTGGTGAGCCTTATGTCGCGCGGGCCGAGCGTGGTGCAGAACGGGTGGGTGGTGGTGTCGATGCGGCCGGCCTGGAAATCGAAGCCAATAGCGTCGGCTATTTTGGCATTGAGCGATTGTTGCGCGGCCACCGGATAGGGACCGGGCGGTAGTCTGGCGGCGCGGGCGGCGGATTTTTCCTCGGCTTTTGCGGCGGTTTCGCGCAGCACGGGTTTCATGGCATTGAACAACGCGGCCACGGCAGCGGTGGATGTGCCGCGCTCGTAGCCTTCCAGCAGCGCGTCGTAGGGTTCGCCGGTATAGCCCCACAGGTCCGCCTTCTCGCGGGCGATTTCCAACAGCTTCTGCAGATGTGGCACAAAAGCGGAAAAATCCGCGTTTTTTCGGGCATCGGCCCAGGCGTGTTTGGCGAGCGAGGAAACGGCGGATGCGCGGGCGACGAGTTCGACGGGCAATTTGGTGGCGCGGTCGAATTCGCGGCGCATCTCGCGCAGGTTGGCGCTGAGTTTGGCATCATCGCCGGCCTTGGAGGCTTCGGCGGTTCCGAGTGCATGCCGCCATGCCTCCGAGGTGGCGAGCTTGTGGGAGTGGGCAGAGAGCCATGCGAGTTGGGCGGCGCGGTGTTCCGTGGCGGCGGCAGGCAGATAAGTTTCCTGGTCCCAGCCGATCACGGCGGCGCAGGATTGGATCACCGCAAGTTCGCGGGCTTTTTCAAATATCGACATGGCGGGTTTCTGAAGGAATCCGGCGTCCGGGCAAAGCAGGAAGTGCAAAACGCCGGGCATTCCAATCCATTCCGTCCCCACAATCACAAGGGAGGTGATGATGGATCACCTCATAAATCCCTTGCCATCCATCCGAATCCGGCTAATCGTCCCGCCGCGCGGTGCCTGTCACCGCTGCGGGATCGCTTGATTGCTCCCGCCCTTGTCCGGTCTTCATCGATGAGAGAGATTGTTTGAGGTTCATCTGATAAATCGCTCATCGACACCGCCCGCCGCCGATTCCCGGAGGGTGCGGGCACACTGAAAGACATGACCCCGACACCATTCGAGGCGTTGCCGCTGGCCGCGCCCCTTCACCGCGTTTTGCGCGAACTTGAATACACCACTCCATCGCCGATCCAGGCGCAGGCGATCCCATTGCTGCTGCAAGGCCGGGACCTGTTAGGCTGCGCCCAGACCGGCACCGGCAAGACCGCCGGCTTTGCATTGCCAATCCTGCAAGCCCTGCATGAAAACCCGCGCCAGGTCCGCCCGAAAGGCTGCCGCACGCTGGTGCTGGCACCCACCCGCGAGCTTGCCGCACAGGTTGGCAAAAGTTTCACCACTTATGGCAAATACGTCCGCTTCAGCCAAACGCTCGTCTATGGCGGAGTCGGTCAGGTGCCACAGGTCAACGCGATGCACCGCGGCGTGGATGTGCTGGTGGCCACGCCAGGCCGCCTGCTGGATCTGATCGACCAGCGCCACATAGATCTCTCGCAAGTCGAGTTCTTTGTGCTCGATGAAGTGGACCGCATGCTCGACATGGGATTTCTGCGTGATGTGAAACGCATCGTTTCGCTGCTGCCTGCGAAGCGTCAGTCCTTGTTCTTTTCCGCCACGCTCGCGCCCAACATCGTCGAACTCGCCCGCACCATCCTGCGCGAACCGGCGCACATCAGCATCACGCCGGAAACGACCACTGCCGAGAACATCGACCAGCAGGTCTGCTTCCTGGCGCGCGAGAGCAAACGTCCGTTGCTGGAACAACTGCTCCGCGCCCAATCCAATGCGGCTGGACAGAAACTCACCATTGTCTTCAGCCGCACCAAGCACGGCGCGAACAAGCTTGCCAAGAGCTTATGCGCGTCGGGTTTTCCTGCGGATGCAATCCACGGCAACAAGTCGCAGGCGCAGCGCGAAAAGGCGCTCGACCGCTTCAAGAAAGGTCTCACGCCGGTGCTCGTCGCCACCGACGTCGCCGCCCGCGGAGTGGACGTGAAGGACGTGGGACTGGTCATCAATTTCGACCTGCCCAACGAACCGGAAGCCTACGTCCACCGCATCGGCCGCACCGCGCGCGCCGGAGCCGAAGGGCGCGCGGTTTCCTTCTGCTCGGAGGACGAACTCGAATTCCTGCGCGAAATCGAAAAGATCATCAAGATGCCGATCCCGCGCTGGGACTCGCATGAATGGCACATCGAAGCACTTGCGGAGCATCATGCGCGTGGGAAATTCTCCGCCGCCTCCAAGGCCAATTCTTCCAGCGGCCCGCGCAGTGGTGGTGGACGGCGCCGCAGCTACGGTCGCAGCCGGTGAACCTCGGTTAATATAGAAACCGGCCGGGCGGATCCGGAGAGCCAGGGGGGAATGGCGTCTCCGGCCACGCCGGCCGGCTCTGTTTGGGGGGAGGGTTCGATGCGGTTTCTCAGGGATCTTCTGCAAAGCTCACTTGCATGGCATTCACGTGCAGAGTGCGGTTGATACCAAAAGTGACCGGGTCACAGAGCATTTCACGACCAAAGACGGTTTCGCTCATGAGGACCAGGGTGTATTCGCCGTCTTCGGTGAGCTGGGACTCTAGTTCGCTGACCCTCAGGACATGGCTTTGACTGGATTCGCGATCCATCGGGAATGCCTTGACGATCTTTCCCTCAGTGCCGCTGGTCTGGGTGCCTTCGAAGAGCAGCAGGTAAGTGTCGCTGCGCGGGTATCCACGGTGAGTGTGCCGCGGGGAGTAATGTTTTGAGCGAACACTGGTCCCGCAAAACCAAGGCATGCGATGCCGAGGAGCAGGGTGCGTCCGCCACGGGGGGAGTGTGGCATTTTCATATCTTTGTTGGTCTGGGGGGGGCGCGGATTAGGTAATCCGAACGCCGACAGATATGCCTTCTTTAACAATCAATGGACAGAGATTTCAGCCCTTCCTACGTGATTGCGTAGGGTTTCCCAATTCCAGAAACAACCGGAACACAATCGGCCAAGTCACACATAAACAGTAGTTTGAATGTTCTGAAATTAAAAAATCCCCACTCGCCGGAATCCGGCAAAGTGGGAATGAATCGATATTTAGGATTTCTTAAACAAACCGTTTTCCAGCGCTATTTCAACGATCCAGAACCGAGTTCCAGTGCTCGAGGTGATCCTTCTGGGATTCGAACAACGCGGTGGTGTCGTCGTGGATGTCAATGGCGGTGATCTTGTCGCCTTGCTTGACGGCATCGACGACGTGCTGGCCATTGGTGACCTGTCCGAAGACCGAATGTTTGCCATCGAGGTGGGGAGTGGCGCCATGGGTGATGAAGAACTGGGAGCCATTGGTGCCGGGCCCCGCGTTGGCCATGGAGAGCACGCCGGGCGAACGGTGGCGGAGCTCGGGGTGGAACTCATCGGCGAATTTGTAGCCGGGGCCTCCGCTGCCTGTTCCGGTGGGATCGCCACCTTGGATCATGAAATTCGCGATCACACGGTGAAACTTGATGCCATCGTAGTATCCGCGGCGCGCGAGGTTGAGGAAATTGGAACAGGTGAGGGGAGCCTTGGATGCGTAGAGAGTGGCATCGATGTCTCCGGCGGTGGTGTGGATGGTGATTTTGATGTCGGACATGCGGGCGCAGGTAACACCGGATTCCGGACGCTGGCAACCCCGGGAGGCCGACGTTTCGAAGTTTCCTTTTGAATTCGAGAAAATCGAAACGCAGAGGCGCGGAGGACACAGGGCTTTTCGCGGAGAAATTGGATGATGCTCAATGCAGCACAGCCACCCGTCCAAAACTTTGCGCTTTCCTCAGCGAGCTCCGCGTCTCCGCGTTTCGCTGAAATCATTTCTGGATGCGCCGGTCCCGCCCCGGGAATCAGCCCGCTTTTTGCTCGAACTCCGACTTGGCCACGCGACGGCACTCGGCCACAAAATGGTTGCAGGCTTCTCGGCAGAGCAGGGGGATCGCCTCATTTTCCGGCAAATCCCCCGGAATCCCATTGAAACGACTGGCCTCGCTGTCTTCCAATGGCGTCCCTTCATCGATTTTCCAAAGAATGCGCTTCGCACATTGGTGAGCCGGGCCGCACACCTTGCGGACGAGTTCCTGAGCACCGGCATCGCTGATATTGCGTGCAAATCGATACATGCCGGTTTGGCGGTTCAGTTTGTCGCGGAGGTATTCCACCTCCAACGAGTCATTCCGGTGGGCCAGAAACAATCCGAGGCAGGCTGGGTAAAATTGGTCGAGAGCTTGGCGGAGTTCCTCCTCATTGCGAAGCAACATCACCCAGCCGCGCTTCAGATTCACCTGTCCTTTGGTGAAACGATACGTGCCATCCTCCGCATAAGTCGAAATCTCGCGCGCTGCTTCCGGGTCCTCATGCACCGTCAATCCACCGTGCCCCGCCTCACCCACACGACCGGCATCCTGCCAGTGGCTGATCGCATAAGCAACGATACAAACATTCGTTTGAATTTCAATTTCGCCGATTCGGCGAAATCCGCCCCGGATCAATTCCTGCAGTTGTTCGGCAATTTTCATGCGCTTTTTGGATTATTGTGAATAAATTCACATCTGATTGATTCAGTGTGTTTTGTGCGCTAGCTCAAAGTCTGAAACTTGATCCAGAATGACGTCTGCCAACAAGCGTTCGGTACCGATGGCGGAACTGTAGAAAAGGGTCTTGCCGCGGAGTTGATGGGGGTTGTGACGAAAGACTTCACGTTGGCTAGCTGCGGGGCCGACTTCGGGTTCGATGCCGAGCAGGACTGGAATGTCCTGATACGAATGGAGGCCATCGGAGATGAAGAAGGGCACCACGATGACGTTGGGGGTGGCGGAAAGTTTGTCCCACTCGGCGATGAAAGGTTGCTCCTCCATGTAGGCGTCGAGCACGGCGGCGTAGCCGGCACCTGAGGCGGTGATGTGGTCCACTTGGTCGCGGATGGCTTTGGTGGAGTTCTGGTTCAGCCCGGTGCCGTGGCCGGTGATGATGAGCGTGGTCTCGGCGGGATCGACCTCCGGAGCGACCTCGCGGGCGCGGCGCAGTATGAGATCGGTCATGTGGGGATGAATGCCGACCGGCAGGCAGTAATGCAGGGTTTTGCCACGAACCACGGTTGTGGGACCGGTGAGCCCGAATTCACGCGGGATGACATCCTGGGTGAAGTAGCCCTCGCTGATGAAATCCGGCACCACATAAACCTCGTCCGCATCCACTTGGTAGAGCACCTCGCGCATCGATGGTTCTTCTTTCCAGAAGCAGCAATGCACTTCCGCGAACAGGTTGCGGCGGCGGATTTCCGCGGCGTGATCGAAATAGGGAGCGGAGGAATCCGGATTTTCGGTGGACCCGTGACCGACGATGAGAAGGGCGCTATGGGGCTTCGGCACGATGAACATGGCGGGAAAGTGGCGAGCTTGCGGCGGAATGCAAGAACGAGGGAGAATTCGGTTTTCAGTTTTGCGATTTCAGTCTGAGAATCCGCGCCGATGGCAATGTGTGAACCATTACAGTTGTGGCTCGATCCGCTGCCGCGCCCGGGCCCCGAGGCGATGGCGGTGGACGAGTGGCTGCTGGAAACGGCGACGGCACCGGTGCTGCGGATCTATGGCTGGCAGGGAAACTGGGGCAGCGTCGGGTATTTCGGCAAAGTCGCCGAAGCGCGGACCGCTTTTCCGGAAATCGATTGGGTGCGGCGCTGGACTGGCGGCGGCACTGTGGATCATCGCGCGGATTGGACCTACACGGTGGTCGCACCAGCAGGCAGTGCCCTTGCCGGGCTGCGTGGCGCCGAAAGCTACCGGATCCTGCACACGGCCTTGGCCGATGCTCTCGCTGCGGAAGGAATCATCGCAGGGCTGAGTTCCGGCGCGGATCAAACGGGCGCGGTGCTTTGTTTTGAGAATCCGGTGGGCCACGACCTGATCGACGACATTGGCCGCAAACTCGCCGGAGCGGGCCAGCGCCGAACGCGCCATGGGCTCCTGCATCAGGGATCGGTGGCGGTTGCCTGTGATGCGGAGCTTTCCAAGATCCGCGCTGGCCATCTTGCGACGGCGTTCGCGGAATCATGGCAAGCCGTCGATTTCCAACCACCCATGCCACGGATCGAGCGGATGATTTCCACCCGCTACGGCTGTCCGACCTGGACCCGGCGCTGTTAGAAAAACCGGCGGGGCAGGGGACTCATGGCGCGTCCACCCGCAGGAACTTCAGCAAATCGGCGCGCGTCTTCATGAGATCCGGCGGATTCAGGTAAAACATGTGTCCGCCATCATAGAGTGTGGAGCTGATGTTCTTGCGCGCGCTTTGCGGCAGATCCGGCAGGTGCCGCAGCGAGTATTCCACACCCTCCGGCGGTGTGGCGAGATCGGTGAGACCGCCCATCACCAGTACCCGCAGGTGAGGATTGTCGCGCATCGCGGTGGCAAGGCGACCGCTCACATTGACTACGGAATTGTTCGCGTTCCAGCGCCATGGTTGGACCTTGCCGGTCAGGATTTCATAAGGTTGATCCTCTTTGTAGCCAAGATCCCGGCCGAGGTAGTCAAGCATGGCCGAGGAAAACGCACCGTAGGCAAGTGCGTACGAAGGGTCGTAACTGGGCGTTTGCGCCGCCGGATCAGTGGCACCCCAGGCGACCCGCGCATCGAAGCGCCCGACCACTTTGCCTTCGGCACGCAGCAATTCGCTGCGGAAAAACGACGGCCCGATCCGCAAATTTCGGGCTATCCACTGGTCGGCGGAGATTCCACTGAGTTTCTCCAGTTCCGCGGCGGTCTCCGCTTTTTCTTCCGTCGGCAGAGAGCTGCCTTTGAGCAAGGCCGCGGCATATTTGCCGAAGGCGAAATCCGTGCTCCGGCGCACCAATTCATCCCGGTCGCCTTGGATTTTCCCATGGAAATGCGCCGTCGCCGCAAACGCGGGCAGGAATACCAAATGCGAAAGATCATTTCCCGGCGCGGGCTGCAGCGTTGCAAAATCCAGCAACGAGGAAAGCAGCACCACTCCATTGAGGTTCATGCCGTAGCGCGATTGCAGGTGCTGCGAAAGCCCCGCCACGCGAATTCCGCCGTAGGATTCACCCAGCAGGTATTTGGGTGATGCCCAGCGATCGTGCTCGCTGATCCAGCGCCGGACGAAGTCGCCCACGGATTCGATATCCTCGTCGAGTCCGTGGAATTCGCCGGGCTTCACGTCGCTCTCCGGACGGCTGTATCCCGTGGAAACCGGGTCCACAAACACCAGGTCGCACACGTCCAAGATGCTCTGCGGGTTGTCGAACACACGAACCGGCGGCAGCGGCGGGCTAGTCCCATCGCCCGGAAGCTGGATGATTTTGGGCCCCAGAACGCCCAAATGCAGCCACACCGCCGAGGACCCCGGGCCGCCATTGAAGGCAAACATCACCGGTCGCCCAACAGGATCCTGCACGTCCGTCCGCTCATAGCTGACATGGAAAATCGATGCGCGCGGCTTGCCGTCCTCTTGCTTGAGCTGGAGCTTGCCGGTGGTCACCCGATACGGGATTTTCCTGCCTGCGATCTCCACCGTGGCCTCACGGACCACCGGTTCCGATGTCTTTTCCGCCGAAGCCTCCGCTGCGGGCGCTTCCTTGGGCTTCTCGGACTCCTGTGCCCCGAAAACACTCAAAACCAAGCTGAAAAACAGGGGAATCGTGTAACGCATGGCCGGATGCTAACCGCAAAACCAAGTTTGTCGATGGCCAGATGCCCACGCAAAATGCGCTTTCAGCATCCAATCCCGTCACGTTCTGCACTGGATCTCGATAGACTCCCGCCTCAATCCCCACGGATTATTCGTGCGGCCGCACGGATAATCCGTCTCTCTCCACTTGGGAATCAATCGGCGCCCATCGCTTTGACCTCCTCGCTCACCATCTTCACCAACTCCGGCGGGCTTAGCACCTTGGCTTGGCTGCCGAAACTCAATACCCAGCGCAACACCTCCTCCAAGCGACCTACCTCGAACCTCACCTCCACACGCGTCGCCTTGGCATTCAAGGCCACCAACTCCTGCGTTGGATGCCAGCGTCGTTCCTGCGCCAGTCGTGCCGCGTAGTTCTTCAAAACCACACGCACCACATGGCGCGATTCATCTCCGGCTACATTCCAGATGCCAAACGACTGTTTTAAATATTTTCGACCATCAAATTCAGAAGGTCGATCAAAACGCTTGTTTGAATTTTTCAATCGGCTCATGCGCGGCAGCGCGAAAGTACGCAGTCCATCACGCTCCAGATCATGCGCAATGAGATACCAACCGCCGTCAACCTCGCCGAGATGCAGCGGACGGACTCGTCGAAACTCGCTCTTTTCCGCTTCCAGTTTTCGGTAATTAAAGGTAATAACACATTGATCCAGTATTGCTTGGGCAATTTCTCCAAAGCGTTTGACATGACACGGATTCTGTTCGACCACCTTTCTTGAGAAGGCCTCATCCAGATCACTCCAGGAAAACTGGATTTTGCCCAGCATGCCACGGGTGAGCTTGGCAAAAGCCTCACGCAGCACTTCGGCCAGGGCGGTTCCGCGGACGGATTCCAGCGCGTTTCGTGATAGAAACAAGCCGGCCAACTCCTCAGCGGTAGTCTGGAATACAGGGAAATCCGAGACGTCGCGATCGTAGTAGTATCCGTGCAGCGCCTCGTCATACACAATCGGCAGCTTGAATTCGTCGCGCATGAAGGTGATGTCGCGCTGGATGGTCTTGCGCTCGACACCGAGTTTTTCCGCGAGCCCGGAGCAGTTGGGATAATTCCCATCCAGAATCGCGGCGTGAATCTCGTAAATTCGCAGCAATGGCCGCCGCGTAATCCCGACCCGCGCGTGCGAATTCTCCATCAAACGAGCGACATCATTCTGAATTCGGTTCATTTCAAGCCGATTCAGCAGCATTCCGGCAAGGAATCCAACCCGATTCTTTCAATTATTACTTGTGACAATATATGTAATGCGGAATTAACACAGGAGGTCGCGCAGAACAGCCCTTGGACTGTTCAATGGTGCCTGTTTTTCAGTTTCCGGTCTTCAGCACCCCTCATCTCTGGACAATATCGTCGTATTTGCGGGATAAATTCATAGGTTATGGAGCTTGCCGCCCAAACTTGCGAGAATCCGGAATACTCCCCTTAACAAAGCCCATCAGGGATTTTCTGGAAATCGTCATTTTGTCATTTTGTCCTTGCGTGGAAACGCTCATCCGAGTTTTTCTCTTGTCCCGCGCCGCAAGGCGCATGGTTCCAAATCGCGGGATGGAGCAGCCAGGTAGCTCGTCAGGCTCATAACCTGAAGGTCGTAGGTTCAAATCCTACTCCCGCAACCAATGAAAGCCGTTGAATTCCAAGGAGTTCAGCGGCTTTCGCCTTTCTAGGGTTAGAAAGGCTTGAACACCGCTGAAATGCATCAAAATGCGGGTTTTAGCCGATTCTATTGTACGATGCGTTGCGCGGTGATTATTTTTTGGACGTGCTTGAAGTCGCAATCGAATGACTTCCTGAACGGCAATTCTGCGGGATACCCTGCAACGGGCTGTTGCACGGGGCTTCCTTGGTGGGTTGTCCCCTTCCCCGCGACGCCGATGGACGGCCAGACTGAAGCCGTCAGTTGACGCGCTCCACGCGCACGGCGGCACAGGATACGCCCGCTGCCTGCCGGTGCACCCTGCCAGCGGTCGCCCATCGCGCGCGCGGCGAGCCGCGACAACTTGAGCGACTTATGGTATTCGGGTTTGAAGTCGCCCATCGCGCGCGCGGGCGAGCCGCGACCCTTAACGCCAGGATCTTCCAACCAATCCCAAAGTCGCCCATCGCGCGCGCGGGCGAGCCGCGACATATCGAGCCTACCGCGACGGCGAGGTGATTGACGTCGCCCATCGCGCGCGCGGGCGAGCCGCGACACCGGCCTGGACGGATACTTCGTCGAGACCGCATCGTCGCCCATCGCGCGCGCGGGCGAGCCGCGACATTTCCCATCCATGAATCACCACCAATCCTGCTCGTCGCACAAAATCATGTTTCAGTCAGCGCAAAAACCTCCTATCTTGCATCGCATGAAGCTGGGAATGCTGCTCCTGACCCTCACACTTGTCATGCCCGCCGCTGCTCAAGGCATCCGCAAGCAACAACGTCCGTCGCTGCTTGAGAATGATCCGGAGGTGGTTTACCTCAGCCGTTTCATCGACAAACAAGTCGAACTCAAAGTGGTGAAAGACGCGCCGATTTTTTCCGACCGTCAGGGAAAAATCCGCCTCGGCACCTTGGTGGCTGGCCAAACCGTGCCGGTCGAAGCCATCACCGACAAGATTTACCGTGTGCGTGGACGCGGCACCCGTGACGGTGTGGCGGGCTGGGTCGCTCCTTGGGCTTTCTCCGCTAACGACCCGGACTTCGTAACCCGCCTCAAGGAGTATTACAATCGACAGATTGAGGTGCAGCGTTTGATCGACGCCCGGCAGATCGCGGTGGGCATGACGATACGGGAGGTCGAGATGGCATTGGGAGAACCCGGCAAAACAAGCCTGCGCCGCACCGAAAACGGCCAGAGCGGCCGCTGGGAATATGTCCAATACGAGGAAGTGAAACATTACATCACCCGAGTCGATCCCGCGACAGGCGCGGTTTACCGCCAGCTTTCACACGTCACGCAGGAGGAAAAGAGCCGCACCGACGTGGAATTCGAGGATGATGTGGTCACCGTCATCGAGGAGAGCGAGGACCGTCAGGGCGGCCGGCGCCGCATCGTGGTGCCGCCGTTGGTTTTCGGATGGTAATCCATCCGCCCTTGCATGCCGTTCGATCACTGCCGGATGGCGAATGAATGGATGTTATCATTTCGCAATTCGTAGCGTGACATCCATGTTAGAGATGCCTTATTGGTATTTCGTGTTCATTCGCAAGTGATTCTCCCCCACACTCCAACACACCAAACCACACATGAAAAAATACATCGCTGAATTGATTGGAACCTTCTGGCTCGTCCTGGGCGGTTGCGGCAGCGCCGTGCTTGCTGCGGCGTTTCCCGATGTCGGCATCGGCCTGCTGGGCGTTTCGCTCGCCTTCGGCCTCACGGTGCTGACCATGGCCTATGCCATCGGTCACGTTTCCGGTTGCCATCTTAATCCAGCGGTCTCGATCGGACTATGGGCCGGCGGCCGCTTCAGCTCCAAGGAGCTCGCACCCTACATCATCGCCCAGGTGGCCGGCGGCGTTATCGCCGGCGGTGTGCTTTATCTGATCGCGAGCGGCCAGGAAGGCTTCAAGCTTTCCGACGGCTTCGCCTCGAACGGCTTCGGCGAACACTCGCCCGGCAAATTCTCGATGGGCGCCGCATTGATCACCGAGGTGGTGATGACCATGATGTTCCTGTTCGTGATCCTCGGTGCCACCGCGAAGCGCGCGCCTGCTGGATTCGCCCCAGTGGCGATCGGCCTGTGTCTCACGCTCATCCACCTGATTTCCATCCCGGTGACCAACACCTCTGTCAACCCCGCGCGCAGCACCGGCGTGGCCGTGTTTGCCGGCGATTGGGCGCTATCCCAGCTTTGGTTGTTCTGGGTCGCGCCCATCCTCGGAGCCGTGATCGGAGCGCTGGCATACCGCCTCGTGAAGAGCGAGAAGGATTGAAACCCACATCCATCCCCCAGCCGCCGGCGGTCCGTGTGCCGTCTGCGGCTTTTTAGTTTGGAAACACAAGATTCTTGATGCTTGGCAACGCGGCGGGTGACGGGCAATTTAGCCGCATGTTTGACACCGCGCGATACGATGGCCGCATGCCCTACCGGCGTTGCGGCGATTCCGGCCTGCTGCTGCCTGCCATTTCATTGGGGTTCTGGCACAACTTCGGCGCTGTCGATGATTTCGAGGAAGCCCGCCGGATGATGCGGCGTGCTTTCGACCGCGGTGTCACTCATTTCGACTTCGCCAACAACTACGGTCCGCCGCCCGGCTCCGCCGAGGAAATCGCCGGGCGAATCCTGGTCAGCGACTTCGTGTGCCATCGCGATGAGCTGGTGATCTCCACCAAGGCCGGCCATGAGATGTGGAGCGGCCCCCATGGCATGAACGGCTCGCGCAAGCACCTGCTCGCCTCGCTCGACCAATCTCTCAAGCGGCTGCGTTTGAGTTATGTCGATATCTTCTATTCGCATTGCTCCGATCCCGACACCCGGCTGGAGGAAACCATGTCCGCTCTGGCCACCGCGGTGCACTGCGGCAAGGCGCTTTATGCGGGCCTCTCGAAATACCCGCTCAAGCGGCTCAAGAAGGCGGTGAAAATCCTCCGCGACATGGGCATCCGCTGCCTGATCTATCAACCGCCATATTCCATCTTCCAACGTGACGTGGAAATCGACGGCACCTTGAAATGGCTGGCAGAGGAAGGCATCGGCTGCATCGGGTTCAGTCCGCTGGCGCAAGGGATGCTCACGCCGAAATATCTCGATGGCATTCCCGCCGGATCCCGCGCCGCCATACCGCAAGGATTTCTTCGCCCCGAACAGGTCGAAGCCCGGCAAGAACAGATCCGCGCGCTCAGCGATCTTGCCGCAGCGCACGGCATGCCGCTCCATCATCTCGCCATCCGCTGGACCTTGCGCAAGCAAGCCGTCACCTCGTCATTGATCGGTGCCCGCAACGTGGCGCAGCTCGATGACACGCTGGACTCCGTCCATGCCCCGGAACCGGATGCGGGATTGCTCGATGCCATTGATGACATCATGGCCAGCCGCACAAACGGCTCGGCGGAGTCCTGAGCTGACTGCGGTTTCCAAACGAAAAACGCTCTCCCGGCAAATCAAAGCGCCGCGCGGAGGTCGGCGGCGGCACCTTGGGCGCTGGCGGGAGGATCAGGCACGAAGGTGAAATCTTCATCCGGTTCCAACGAGGCCGAGGCCGATTGCAGGGCACGTGCTTGTTTGTCCACCGGTTCGAGCAGCGGCAGGGAGGCCCCTTCGGCGGTGGCCTTGAGATCTTCGAACTTGCGGGCGGTTGTTAGAACGCGGGTTTCGAGCGAGCCAACGGCGTTGTTGTAATTTTCCACGGCGTTGCCCAGTGAGCGGCCGAGTTTGGTGAAGTGTTCGGCCAGCTTGCCGATGCGCTCGTGGAGCGTGCGGCCGAGCGCGGATATCTCGCGGGCATTCTCAGCAACCGCCTCCTGCCTCCAGCCGTAGGCCACGGCGCGCAGCAATGCGATCAGAGTGGTGGGTGTGGCGAGGATCACTCCTTGATCGACTCCGCGCTCGATCAGGCCGGGGTCGCTTTGAAGCGCGGCGGAAAAGAACGACTCGCTCGGCAGGAAGAGCACGGTGAACTCCGGCGCATGCGCGAACTGCGCGGTGTAGTTCTTGGAGGAAAGCTGCTGGATGTGAGTGCGCACCTGGCGGGCGTGGCGTTGCAGCGCTTCCTCGCGCTTCGCGTCATCGGTGGCTTCGAGCGCGTCGAGGTAGCCATCCATCGGGGTTTTGGAATCGACGACGATGGTTTTTCCGCCGGGAAGGCGCACCACGAGATCCGGGCGCAGGCGCCTGCCTTCGTCTGTTAGAACGCCGTGCTGCGTTTCGAAATCACAATGCTCCTGCATGCCGGCAAGCTCGACCACGCGGCGCAACTGCATCTCGCCCCACTGGCCGCGGCCGGTCGGCTGGCGCAGCGCCTTGACCAGAGTGGCGGTCTCGCGTTGCAGGCCGAGCTGGCCCTCACCGAGCGCGCGGACCTGTTCCCGGAGCTCGGAGTAGGCGCCTTCGCGGAGTTTTTCGATTTCGCCGATGCGGATTTCGAATTTCCCGAGCGAGTCGGCCACGGGTTTGACGAGGTTCTCGATGGCGACCTTGCGTTTCTCGATTTCACCTTTGGCCTCCTCGGTCTGGGTGGCGAGCGACGACTTGGCGAGTTGCAGGAACTGCTCGGAGGAAACGCGCAGCGCGTCGGCGGAGAGCGCCTTGAAGGTGTCGGAAAGCTTGGCCTCGGCGCGTTCAAGCAGCGCTTGTTTTTCGGCGGCAGCCTTGAGTTCGGCTTCAAGGCGGGCACGCAGTTCGCCAAGTTGGTTACGGAAAGTCTGTGCCTCGATCTCATTACGGTCAGCCTCGGCGGCCGTCTGGGCCAGGCGGGCTTCGATTTCCGCGGAGCGGCGCTCTTCCGCCTTGAGCCGCTCGCTGACGGCGGCGATCCTGGTGGAAGCCGCGAGATGGGTGAAAAGCCAGCCGAGAAAAAGGGCGGCCAGGGCGGTGAGGATTTCCGGAAAGTAGGGTGCGAGTTCGGGTGGCATGTGGAATTTCTCTTGCGGCTTGCTTAAAGCTCGGTTTCGTAAGGACTGTCGCCGGGCCGCCAGACTTATCGGATTACCCGGCGCGACGCAAACCAAACTCCCCTATTATCATGGCCCATACCTTACCCGAACTCGGATACTCCTACGACGCGCTCGAACCCCACATCGACGCCCGGACAATGGAAATCCACCATTCGAAGCACCATCAGGCATACATCACCAATCTCAACAACGCCATCGCCGGCAAGGCAGATCTTGAAGCCAAGTCGATCTGCGAACTCATCGGCGACCTCGCCTCGGTGCCGGATGACATCCGCATGGCCGTGCGCAACAACGCCGGCGGCCACGCCAACCACGCGTTTTTCTGGGAAGTCATCGCACCGGGCGGCGCCAAGGCTCCGTCCGGCGAACTCGCAACCACCATCGACAAGGCCTTCGGCTCGTTCGATGCCTTCAAGGAAGCCTTCGCCAAGGCCGGTGCCACCCGCTTCGGGTCGGGCTGGGCATGGCTGGTGAAGAAGGCCGATGGCTCGCTCGCCGTTTGCTCCACCGCCAACCAGGACTGCCCCTGCATGGGTGCTGCCGTGGCCGGTTGTGATGGCAAGCCGATCCTGGGTCTCGATGTCTGGGAGCACGCCTATTATCTCAACTATCAGAACCGCCGCCCGGACTACATCGCCGCGTTCTGGAACGTGGTGAACTGGGACGTGGTGGCCGCCAACTTCGCAGGTTGAGCGACTGCCATCCATCCGCTGATCCGCGGTTCAAACTCACCATCGCCTTCGATGGCACGGCATTCCACGGCTGGCACGCCGGCCGCTCCGGCAAGGGAGTCTCGGATCACATTGAAAAGGCGCTGGCGGACTTGTTTCCGTCGGCGCCTCAACTTGTCGGCTCCAGCCGCACGGATTCCGGCGTGCATGCGCTGGGCCTGGTGGCGCACTTCGATGTGGCGGCCGCAGAAAACCGCATCCCGTCACGGCGACTCGCCGCCGCGCTCAACACCCGCCTGCCGCGGGAAATCCGAATCCTTTCGGCGGCGCGGACCTGCCATGCCTTTCACGCCCGCTTCGGCGCGTCCTCCAAGCAATACCGCTACCAAGTCTGGAACGCGCCGGTGATCAATCCCCTGCTCCAGCACCAGGCATGGCATGTGCCGCAGGAACTCGACCTCACCACCATGCGCGAGGCCGCCGCCCATCTAACAGGCCGACACGATTTCCGCGCCTTCACCTCAAAGCGCGATGGCATTCTAACCGATTCCATCCGGACTTTGGCGCGCTGTGAAATCCTCGCCGACGAGCCGTTGCATACCTTCATTCTGAAAGGTGATGGATTTCTTTACAAAATGTGCCGGAGCATCGTCGGCACGCTCGTGCGCTGCGGCCGCGGACTGATGACACCAGATGAAATCCGCCGATTGCTCAAACCGGGAGCCGGCCGCACGCGCGGCGTGAACGCCCCGGCCCATGGCCTGATCTTGTGGAAGGTATCGTATTCACCCATACAACAGGATACTTGTGACTGTGCGGAACGCTGGAAGCCGCCTGTAGCGGCGGCATCCTCTCCGCCGCAGGCGTGAACCGGCTTGGCCGTAAAGCAAATGCGGAGTGGCGCAGGGACCCATGCGCGGCGGGTGGAGCATAGGAACGAAGCGGAACGAGTGCTCTCCGCATTTGTGCTCGCTAGAGATCGAGCATTTCGGGGATTGCTGTGATTTCGTGGTTTTTCTCACCGGCGAAAATCTGGCGAGAATGATTCCCGATTCGCAGCCCCACGCGCCCACGGCGTGCGGATGGGTGGTTTTACCGCTGCGGGGATCACGGATGGACGCGAAGATCTCGAAGCCTTCGGGGAAGCTGCCGGAATAGTCGGCTTAATTTGGATTTCTTGGAATTCAGGAATACTGAAGCCACAAGATGACGCGCAAAAGCCTGTTAGAAAGCCGTGGATTGAGTTTTCCCCAATACAGCAGCCCTGCCATCCGGGGTTTGCTTTTTGAGTTGATGCAAGGCACGGATCAGATCCGGCGGCGGCGCAGCAGCAACAGGCTGCCAACCAGGCCGAGAGCCGCACTGGCGGGCTCGGGGATGACGGTGAAGGTTGCCTTGTAGTTGTTGCCACCGACGTTGTTGAAAATGGGTGAAGTTGGATTCTCTGTGGTGATGAAACTATAGACATCCAGGGTGTATGAACCCGGAGTCAGTCCCGCAAGAACGTTGGTGGATAGCACGAGCGAGTTGTTGGCGCCCTGTATGTCTCCGCCCCATTGCTGGTCACCGAAGTTATTCAAACCGGCTGGCGCACCTGAATCGCCAGTGTTCCACTGGAAAGGCAGATTCACCGTGGTGAAACTGCCCGATGGAGTACCGGAATACACTCTGCATGAGATGCCGTGGCCAGTGACATTGGTTCCGTCGCTTTTCCAGGATTTCTGCTGACCGCCAATCTGAAGGGTGTCGCCAACGCTAAAGGTGCCCAAACCGGATCCGGTTGAAATCGGGATTGGCTGTGGAGGCACCAATGTCATAAAAGGACAAGGGACTAGTGCCAGTGGTGGTGGTGAATACGAATTGATCATAAATGCCAGCCGCGCCAAAGGAAACGCCGGGAACCAGTATTGCGGATGCGATCAAACTTCTTAGTTTCATGGATTTAGGTTATTGAATTGGGGTTTTACAAGGAATCCGGAGGCAAAATGCGTGGAGCAAGATCACAAAAAATGCGGAGTTGGCAAATGAATTTTCCGAGGCCCTTGCTGCGAATTTCCTGCGATTCAATTCAATAGTCGAATGTGCCGGGCGCATTCCGCGGTTTAAAAAATTTGCGGATTTTTTTGCGCAGAGGGTCTTTCCGCCCATTCAGTGGATACTTGTAAACGCGGGATTCCGGTGTGACATACGCAAGGAAGGAAATTCCCGCAAAACCATACGCGGCTCTTTTGCCCTCATGAAACCCATTTTCTCGCGCCTCATCTCCGCTTTTCTGCTGCTTGCCCCGGGGGCAAACGGCGAGGCCATGCTCCAATACTTCGGCACCTCGTGGCGCGAGATCGAAAGCAAGATGCCGGAACTCGCCGAGGCCGGATACGAGTCGCTCTGGCTGCCGCCGCCCACCAAGGCCAGCGGCGGCTTGTCGGTGGGATACGACCTCTGTGACCGCTTCGACCTCGGCTCGAAAGACCAACGTGGAACGGTCGGCACACGGTATGGCACCGAGGCGGAATTACTCAGCATGATGCGCGCGGCCCATCGTTTCGGGATCCGCGTGTATTTCGACAACATCATGAACCACAACGCGTTCGATATTCCGGGATTCAACGAATCCACGCCGATCGACGTGTATCCGGGCTTTGTTCCGGAGGATTTCCACCTGCGCGTCACCGAGGAGGGGTTTTACCGGAAATGGGACAACACCCGCAGTTGGGGCGACGCCTGGCAGGTCCAGCATCTCGGGCTCTCCGACCTTATCGACATCGCCACCGAGCCGGGTGATTGGAACAACAACTTCGGCCGCAACGAGGGCGACCGCATCCGCAAGATCCGTTTCCTGCGGCATCCGGAAAACCCGGATTATTACTGCTACAAGCCGAGCGCGCCCGGCCAAAAGCACTCGAACAACGAAGGCGTCTATGTCGGCTTCGGCGCCGGAAACGGGCTGACCGAGGAGTTTCTCGCGGCCAACGAGGACTACTACTCGGAGCTCGTCGAGGACATGCTGCACCGCTCGGTGCGTTGGAAGATGGACCGCACCGGTGCCGACGGACTGCGGCTCGACGCGGTGAAACATACGCCCGAGGACTTCTTCGGGGCGACCGGCGTGGGCGCGGACGAGAGCACCTACGGCTACACCGGCCAGACCCAGGCGCAATTCAACCTGACCCGCGGTTTCTCGGACTGGAACAACCACCGCGACACCGTTTTCGACGCGGAAAAACCGCGCGACGACGCCATGCTCTTCGGCGAGCACCTCGGCCAGCCGCCCGGCTACGGCGGCTACATTTCCCGCGGCATGCGGCTCACCGACAACGATCTGCGCAGCAATTTCGACAACCCGCTCGGAAATCCATCGGCCGGTCTGACGGGCTTCGACTCCCCCGGTACGGGTGGTTTCGATCCGGCAGTGGCGGTGATGCACGCGCAGAGTCACGAAAGCGACTTCGCCGCGCGCCGCGAACTTCAGCACGCGTTCTACTTCACCCGCGCCGGGCTGCCGCTGGTTTACACCGATGGCAACTATCAGGCGGAGACGCCCAGCCAGAGCGGCGGCGCCTTCCCGCGCCATGCGAACACCGCGTTTCTCGGCCAGTCCGGCGACAACCGTCTGCCCAACCTGATGCACCTCCATCAGAACTTCGCCCGTGGTTTTCAAAAACCCGCATGGAGCACCGTCGATCTGGTCGCTTACGAGCGAATCGACCGCCGCACCGGGGCCGACAACGACGCAGCGGGCGCGGTGGCACTGGTCATGGTCAATGACAACTTCGCCAACGGCGTGGGCCAGAACTTCACCACGAGTTTCCCGCCGGGAGCCCACCTCTGGCAATACGCCCGCGGCTCGGCCGCCAACAGCCAGTCACTGAACGGCTTCTTCATCACCCTCGGCGATGGTGGTGCCGGACGCGGCTCGGTATCCGCCAACATCTCCAACCCCAACGGCGTGATCGTCCCGCCCGGCGGTTACTACATCTTTTCATGGAAAAACCCGGACCCCGCACCCGTTTGGACGCAGGCCGGCGGCCGCGCGATCGAGATCTATCAGAATGGCGGCGAGCCGGCGGGCAACGTGACCGTCGAGCGCAAGGACGGCCCGGACGGCGATCCCGCGTTCAATCCCCAAGACCTGCCGGACGACGACCCTACCGATTTCAAATACAGTTATGGCATCCCGCGCGTCACCGACGGTTCCGATCTCAAGTTCGTGGTGCGCGCCGACGGCTCGGCGGAAAACATCCTGTTGCGCCTCAACGGCGGCATCGATCTCAACGGCGCGGGCACCGATCCCGCCAAGCGCGACAACCCGCCGGGCCTCTCGACCGACGTCTTCCTCGGCTACGAGCAACCGTCATTCGTGCAGCGCATGCACGGAGAGAAGTTCGCAGCCAAAGACACCACGCGCAACAAGCTCGGCTCCGTCGGCGCCGAAACTTATTCGAAGGAGATCGGTTCGTCCGGTTTCACCATCACCAACGGACCGGCAGGAGCCAACAACTACGACAACCTCGGTGGCGACATCGCCTCGTTCCTCTATCACGACCCCGAGGATGTGGTCGGCGGAGAACCTGCGGGCGGCTGGCCGGGCGGAACCCCGCCGCTGCAATACACCGAAAATGCCTCCACCATCTCGCTCTGGGCCAAGCCCAACGGCGTGGGCACTGGCTTCAGGATGTTCTGCTATTTCACCACCGATGGCAGCAATCCCGAAGGCGCGGGCGGCACCGGAACCGGCGGCACGCAGGCCATCGAGATGAACTTCAGCCACAACCAGGATTCCGCCGACTGGTGGATGAGCGCCACCATTCCCAAGCCCTCCTCCGGCACTTTCAAATACAAGATCGGCATCTTCAAGAACGCCGGGGTTTCATCTTGGTTCCCAGGCAACGCAGCTTCGGTATCGCGCATAGGCACCATGATGAGCGAGTTCGCGGTCACCGGTTTCAATGCGAACACGGTGGAGTATTTTCCGCGCAACGACTATGCCCGTTTGCAGGACTCCACCAAACCCTACGGCGAATGGGAATGGGACATGCAAACCGGATTGGATGAGGGTTTTCACGTATTGCGCGCCCGCGCCTTCGTCAAACGACTGGGCAACCTGAATCCGCTTCAGGACGGCGCGCCGATTTACAATACTTATGTGCAGACATTCTATTATGATGCCGAGCGGCCCTCCGGCGAGATCGTCTTCCCGAGCCAGAACCAAACACTCGGATCCCAGAGCTATGGCGTGGTCGTGCGCAGCGACCACACGGTGAAGGAAGTCTGGTATCAGATCGTGGATTCGGAAACCTCCAACGACGACGCACAGACCGGTGTGCTCAATGGCAACGGCATCGGCTTCGAGCCCTTCACCGATCTCAACAACAACGGTGTGCGCGATCCCGGCGAACCCTTCGAGGATCTCAATGACAATGGCGGCTGGGACAACAACCTCGCCGAGTCATGGGTAAAAGCCACCCCGGTGCAGGCCAACCCGGCGGTCAACAGTTCCTATCCGCTCGAATGGCGCTTCGACTACCGCAACATCCCCGCCTCCGGCAACGCCCAGATCAAGGTGCGACTCAAGGAAGTTTCATCCAGCGCCGACAACTCGCTCTCCGACGCGGACGGCCACTACACCACGCTGATCCGCAACGTGAATACCGCCGGTCCGGAAACACGGTTGTTCATCGCTTTTCCACAGGCCGATGGCAATACGGTCGGCGATGATTACATCCTCAAAGCCTATTTCACCAAGAACCTCGGCGAAGGAGTGTCCGACGAACAATTGATCAACGAGTTTCTCGTTTCCATCGGCAGCACCGTGAGCGGCACAGCCACCAACGTCCAGCCGCAACCACGCTCGACCTATCAGATCATCCGCAATGAGACCGCTCAATACCACGCCTTGGCCTTCCCAATACCGGCCCTCTACAACGGCAATCCGGATTTCCTCCATCACATCGGCATCACTCACACGCGTTCGAGTGTCACCCTCAGCGCCACCCGTGTGGTGCGCGCCGCCATCAGCGAGAAACCCTACATCACCATCACCAACCCGCCCGCGCTTGGCAGCGACGGGCGCATCTTTGAAGTCGTGCTGCCAGCGCTGGCCGAACCCACACCCGATGACCGTGCCTTCACGGTGCGCGTCGATACCGACTCGCGCGTCGAGGAAGTCACACTCGTCCCGGAAATCGGCGGCGGTGTGATGACCTTCACCGGCATGGAGGAATCCGGCACTTCGAAAATCTGGGAGTTCCGCTGGTCGGGGCTGGATGCCGGAAACTACCGTCTGCGCGCCGATGCCGCGCTCACCATCGGCGGCCCCGTCGCCGCCACCACGCGCCGCGATGTCACCGTGGTGATCCGCCAGTTCGTCGCGGAAGATCCTTTCGACAACGATGACGATGACGACGGCATCCCGGATTCCGACGAACTCACCCGCAAGGACCTGCCCGCCTCCAACGCGGAAACCTGGACCAATGGCGACGTCCACTTCTGGCGCATCGCGGGCATGACCAACCCGGTTTCGCCGGACACCGATGACGACCTGCTGCCCGACGGACTGGAGTCCGGCATTTCCTCAGCGTTCATTGCCGACACCAATACTTCCACCGACACCGATGGCGACGGCTTCCCGAATTTCATCGCCGAGGTCGATCCGCCGATTTTCAACACCACCGACAACTCGGCGCACCCGCGCTATGATTTCAACCGCTCGCGCACCGATCAGATCGGCGGCTCGATGACCGATCCCACCAAGCCCGACACCGACGACGATGGCCTGCGCGACAGCAGCGAGGACCTCAACCGCAACGGCCGCGTGGATATCGCGCTGCTCGATGGCAATGGTGTCGCCACTTCCGTGATCGCCTCACCGGTCACGGTTTACAACACCTCCCGCGTGGACCGCGGTGCACTGCCCACCAACGCCCGCTTCCTCGAGACCGATCCCAACAACCCGGACACCGATGGCGACGGAGCCGCCGATGGCTCCGAGGACATCAACGGCAACGGCCGCGCCGATCTGCAAGTCACCGCCTCCGCAGGCTCGCCGCCGGAAGACTTCGATCTATCCGCTCCGGAAAACGCGCAGTATCTCATCGGTTCCAACCTCAGCGGCATGAAATCCCGCGCCATCAACCGCGCGGCGCTCGATGCGGAGTTTCCACCCGGCGGCTATCCGCGGGTGGTGTGGCTCGAAACCGATCCGCTCGATGCCGACACCGACGGCGACGGCCTGCCCGACGGCTGGGAAATCACCAACGGTCTCGATCCGCTCGACAATGGCATCATCAACCTGCGCACCGGTGAGCCGGGAGATCCCAACCAAGGCGCAAACGGTGATCCCGATGGCGACACTTTCTCCAATTTGCAGGAACTTCAGAACGGCACCAAGCCGCTCATCTTCGACGGCAGCGAACCACCGCCCGCCAATTCCATCGTCATCGGTCCCGGTGAAACCGTCACCCGCGGCCTCGCGGTCAACGACAATGATTTCACCGACTGGACCATCGACGACCTCGTCGCCTTCGACGAGTTCCAAGGCGAGGGAACCAACAATCAGGGCGGCGACGTCTATCGCGCATGGGACGGTTTTGATTCCTCTCGCGACATCGTCGCCTTCTACGCCCGCGACGGCGGTGCCGACGGCAATTTCTACTTCCGCCTCGACATGCAGGACCTCCGCCCGCAGGCGGAGGAAGGGCACCTTGACATCTATGTCGTCATCGACACCGGCAATCCTTCCAGCGGCGAGGCCGCCCTGCCCGATGATGTGGACATTCTCACGGAAATGAAGTGGGAGGCGGTGGTCGCGTGTTATCAAACCGACAACGGACGCGTTTACCTCGACACCAATCCGGCGGTGAACTCCACCACCGTCAACGCGCCACTCACCGGAGCGAACGGCGTGGTCGTCCGCGACCAGAACTCACCGGATGGTTTCGGACGCGCCTATTTCAATCATGAACTGGACGCGATCGAGTTCTCGATCAGCCGCCAGGCGCTGCTCGATGCCGGATGGAACGGCTCGACGAAGTTCAACTATCAGGTTTTCACCACTCGCGACGGCACCAACAACTCTGGAACGGGCGGCCCCGGCATCGGCGATATCGGCGGCCGCAATGACATCCGCGACGCCATCACCGACGACTGGCTCGCCGAGGACAATTGGAGCGCGCAGGCCAACATCGCCGCCAACGGCCGTCTCAACAACTGGCTCGGTGCCGACGGCAACGGCCTCTACCCCGACCAGCGCAAGGCCGCCAAGATGATCTTCGTGACTCACGGCCACCAACCGGTGCTGCCCGGCACGGAAACCCAGCGCCTGATCAATTCCGGCTTCTCCACCGGTTACCACCGCGCCATCGACGCCCACGAGGCATTCGCCCAACCGCTCACGCTGCACCTCACGCCCACGCTGGCCACCGCCATCCAGTGGGCTTCCGTGGATCCCGCCGCAGGCAAAGCATGGCGTGACGGCCCCGCCTTCAACCAGCGCCTCGTCGGCCGCATGGCCTCCGGCAACATCGAACTGCTCGGCACGACTTTCAGCGATCACATGATCGGCTATTTCTCCAACGCATATAACAACGACAACACCGCGCTCGCCGCCGAGTTGATGCAGCGCATCTATCAGCAAACGCCGTCCTCGCAAATCTTCTGGAACCCCGAACGCGTCGCGGACGGCACGGTTTTCCAGCGCATCGCCGCGATGGGCTACAGCCACACGTTCATCGACCAGATGCGCCACCTCTTCGTGTGGCAGGGCCGCAACACCGCGCTCTCGGACGATGGCTACCGTCTCAATCGCTATCATGGCGTCACTTGTTTCGTAATCAACGACCAGGCGTCGTCTTTCCGTTTCCAGAATCTCGACAACGGTTTCCCGAATCCATGGCGCAACCTGCTCCACCGCAAGGCGCGCAGCGGCACCCAGGACCAGGTGGTCGTCATCCAGAACTGGTGGGAGGAACTCGGCAACAGCACCAGCGCCGCTGTTTACGACCGCAACCTGTGCTGGGCGGCCAACAAACCATGGATCCGCATCGTCACTCCGGAACAGATCGCCAACGGCGAAATCGACATCAACCGCGATGGCAGCGGCGACCCATGGTTCGTCATCGACCGCGGCGCGCCCACTTTGAACAAGGTTTCGCAGGATTGGATCCATCACTCCACCCAGGAAAATTATGATAACTGGTATCTGGGCCAACCCGGCCGCGAGGAGGGACTGCTGGAGAAGGTCTTCGAAATCCGCCCCGGCGTGCCACTGCCCGCATCGCGCAATTTCGGCATGCAATCACTCGCCGACGGCAAGCTCGCGGATCTTTCATGGAGCGCGGTCTCGGGACTATCCGGCAACCATGGCACCGCCTCGCCCTTGTTCCTCGCCCGCGCAATCGCCCACACCGCCAGCTTGCTCACCGCCTTCCACAACCAGCAGAACAACGACCTGAGTAAATACAGCACCGGCGCTTACACCAATCCGGACTCCGATTTCAACACGCTCGCCGACATCGCCGCGCGCAGCCAGTCGCAGCTACGCTTCGCTGCCATCTATGCCGCGGTCGAGACTTGGGCTGCCAATCCGCCGGCCAGTGCCACGGCCGTGGCCACCGACGTCGATCTCGATGGCGAGGACGAATTCATCCTCAAGAACGACCGCATCTTCGCCTTGTTCGAAGCTCTCGGCGGCCGCATGACCGCCGCTTGGGCGCGCAACCCCGCCAATGGCACGGTCTATCAGGTTTCCGGAAACTTCCTCGCCTACAACGACCGCGAGACGGAAGAAGAAGGCACCAGCCATGACAACGGCAGCGGCGGCACCGGCGCGCGCCGCAGCTCCGGATTCAAAGACTGGTTCGCCGTCGGCCCGAATGCGGGATTTGTGAATGATCTCTATACCGTGCAGGCCGCCGGTTCCAATGGCTGGACCTTTATTTCTTCCGACGGAAAAATCAGCAAGACCATCATGCTGGCGGACCTCTCAAACCGGCTGCGCGCAAGCTATCAACTCGGCGGCGATGCCAGCCAGCTCTTCATCCGCTTCGGGCTTTCTCCAGACCTTGAAGAATTGTTGGTATCCGGCCAATCCAATCTCCTGTCGCCACCGCCAGCCGCTGGTGTGAAGTTCATCAGCAACCAAAACATCAGTGCCGCCATCCGCTACGACGGGCCCGGTCTCGGCGGCGCACAAGTCAATGCCGCAGCCATCGACACCGCGCCGACCGCCACCACGCCAGTCGATCCGGATACGGTGAACATGCGCAACCAGGCGCACACCGAGCAGGTCGAAGTCCAGGGCATCACCACCGCCTTCACTTTCGATCTCGAGTTGAATGCAGGTCTCTCCAACAACGACGGCCTGCCCGATGATTGGGAAGACCTCTACGGCCTCAGCACCGAAGACGATGGCTCCATCGACATCAACAACGGCCCTAACGGCGATCCCGACGGCGACGGCCTCAGCAATCTCATCGAGTGGCTCGTCGGTCTCAATCCCACCATCGACGACCGCCATCTCTATCCGAAGCTCAAGGCCGAACGCCAGCCCGACGGCTCCGTGCGCCTGGAATTCCCCACCATCCCCAACCGCCGCTACCGCATCTGGCATGGCGACGATCTTGTGGACTGGAACGCCTTGCTCCCCGATACCGACAGCACCGGCCAAGCCGCCGATCCCGCCTTCGAGCGCTTCGACCCCGCGCCCGCAGCCAACCAGCCAAAACGTTTCTACCGTCTGGAAATCGGCCTGCCGGAGATACCCTGAACGGAGCGCCTCTTCAGTCCGCCAGTTGCGCCTGCCTCATCCCAATAGTCCGAAACTCAGGCCCTCCGCCTCGTTCGGGCTGCTCATCATCGCGCAGCAAGACCGTCTTCAAGGGCTATGCTTCGTCATCCACCCAAACCCGCTCATCCACCCGCATCCGCTCGAAGCGGTTCGGTGGGTTTTCATCCGCACCACTGCCTCGCGTGTTCATGATTGCGGCGGAAAACGAATCAGACTGTGACCGCCAGCGGTGTCGCCATTCCTTCGGCTCGCGCCAGGGCGATCTGGTTCTCATCGAATGACAGGAATTCCTCCGCCCCCAATTCGAGCGCCGTGGCCACGTGCAGGATATCGAAACTTCGGTGCCCGCCGGCAAAGGTGCGGGTCTTTGAAATCCGCTCGCCGGTCATGAGCAGGTCGATGAAATCGCAGTTCACGAGTTTGACCGATCCCGATTCGATATGCTCGGCGAGTTTTGCGATCATCTTTTCCGCCTCATGCAGCGGATAGCCGACGCTGCGGTTCTTGGAATGCCGGAATGCCTGGAAACGCACGGACTGGCGGAATTCCCACAACAGCAGGCGGTTGACACAAAGCGGTTCGCTCATCCGCGCCCGGTATTAGAGCGCCTGCTCGGAATTGTCCTGCTTCCGATACAAGGCGCAAAGAAAGGAAGTGTCGGGGTAGGCTTTCAACTGCGATCTCCGAGCTCGGCCTCCCGCATCTCCCTGACTTCCTCCGCGGTGAACACCCGGTCACCCCAGGTTTCCTGCATCCACCGACGGTGCGCATCGATATTGAATTTCCCCGTCTTCTCCGGCTGCGGCGGCGACAACCGCGCCACCGGCTTGCCGTGCTTGGTGATCTCGATCTCCTGGCCATCGGCCAGCCATGCCTCGACCTTGGCGAAATCGTAGCGCAAATCCCTGACAGTGAGCGTGTGCATATTTGTGATGATTTGTTTCATCACAAACTACCGGACGAGCCGAGGCTGTCAAGCTGGCAAAGCCCAAAGGATTTAAACCCATTGGGTTTTCTCAACATTTACAAGTTAGGCTCGATTCGAACCCATTCCGAAATCGACCCGCCGATTTGCCATGAAACCCATTTTGTTCAAAACCCTGTCCGCCGTTTCGTGCGTCGCCTGGCTGCAGCTAGGAACCACTGCCCTCGCCGCGCCCGGCCCGGTCTGGCATTTGCCCGCGACCTTTGAGAGCCAGATCGCCACGCAGATGCGCGCCCCGCTGTATGAGGTGAAGGACAACGACGTCATCATCTACCAGGGTTTCTACAAGAACAATGGCGCAAGCGGCGACCAGAACGGCGGCGCGCTGGTTTATCGCACCACCCCGCGCGGTGGTTCTCCTGGGACCTGGCAGTCGGTAAACCTCGGGTTCCACCTCAACTGGCCAAGCAACGAAAACGTCCAGAATCAATACTGGAAGGCCACCCTGCCAAGCACCGCCATCGCCGCCACCGATGTGATCGAATACTACGTGCGCGTCACCTTCAGCGGCGGTAATCCGGAAACCACTTACATCTACGGCAACGACATCGGCGGAAGCAGCACCACCACCAACGAGTCCGCCGCGCAGGCCAGCCCGTTTTCCATCCGCAACCGGCCGGGATGGATCTTCCATGCCAACAACCGCATCGTCGCCGGCGACGACCTGCAGGTGCGCGTGAAAACCGGCTACATCGGCCCGGACAATGATGCCGCCAGCCGCTGGGCCACCCACGGAGCGGTCTATTTCACCTCGGACGCCACCACTCCGGTCGGGGCACTCGGTGTGGCCGGAAACGGTTCCACCACCGCCGTGCCGCTGGTTTTCGATGGCAGCGAGGGTGATCCCTCCGGCAATGGCAATGCCGCATGGTGGCGCGGCACCATGTCCAACGTGCTTGCCGGTCTCGATCTCGGCGATGAAATCCGCTATCGCATCGGCCTTTGGAACGCGGTGACCAACGAGGAGAAATTCGCCGATCACTCGGCCGCCACCGACAATCAGACTTTCGTCTTCAAGAACGGCAATGCCGGCGATCCGGTGCTCACCATCACTTCCACAAGTTCCGGCACGCTCAATGCCAACTACACGACCACCAAGTTGTTCGTCGATGAAATCGCCGGTGAAAGCCACGACCTCGACATCGTCTTCGAACCCGGCGAGTCCAACATCACCGCCGCCGAGGTTTACACCAACCTCAACCGCCGCGACCGTGCGGAGTCCGATGCCAACGGCGACGGCTACCCGGACGGCATATCCGGGCCCGACGGAAACTCGATCGTCGCCGGTGACGAAGATCACTACTACAAGGCCTATACAATGACGCCCGACGGTCCGGGGCGTTTCGCTCTCACCCTGCCCGCCAACCGCACCGGTGCCTACCGCCTCACCGCGCGATGGAAGGTGGATGGCGACCCGAACTGGCGCTGGTATTCCAATTTCGCCGCCAACCGCCGCGACCACGCGATCACTGTTTCACCGCAGGACGCGCGCGACATCGTTTTATATGAAATCAATATCCTCAACATCGAGGCGGTGGATGACACTTTCGCCGGCCGCTCGACCATCGAGGACATGCACAACGCCTTCGGCGCGCCCCACAACCTCAACAACCGCTGGGATCTCGATTACCTGAAATCACTCGGTGCCAACTGGCTGTGGTTCCAGCCGATCCATCCGCCGGCCCGCGACGGCCGCGAGCCCTTCGGCGGCTGGGGCAGTGGCAATCCACCCTACGAGCCCGGCAGCCCGTATGCGGTGAAAAATTTCTTCGAAGTCAGTCCGATCATGTCCAAGGACTTCTCCGGCAACCCGTTCAACAACGCGGACCTGCTCAACCAGGCCAACCGCGATGCCGCGATGAACGCCTGGCGGAATTTCGTGGAAGCCGCCGATGGAAAGGACGTCGGCATCATGCTCGACGCGCCGTTCAACCACACTGCATTCGATGTCGAACTCCACGACACCGGCGTCGAGTTGTTCCAGCCGCACGGTGTCTCATGGTCGAAGACCGATGAGATCCGCAACCGCGATGCGCGCTTCTTCTCGCGGGTGGATAACTACGACCAGCGGGCTTTCGATGCCAACTCGATCGCACCCGGGCCCGACCGTTTCGATTTCGGCAAGTGGAACGACGTCAAGGATGTCTTCTTCGGCGTCTATTCCTCGCTGGTGCCCAACTCCGCGCAAAGCGGCAACTATCTCAATGAGGCCGATGTGTTTGACGCCACCCATCCCACATGGACCTCGGTGGATTTCTATCAGGGAGCAGGCAACACCGAGCCGCGCAATGTGACAAAACAGGTCTGGCGATACTTCGCCCGTTACGGTGTTCACTGGCTGGAGAAAACCCGGCCATCCGGCCAAAACCGCAACTCGGAAACCGAATCCGGCCTCAGCACCGCGCAGCGTTACGAATGGGACGCCCGCGGAATCGACGGCCTGCGCTGTGACTTCGGCCAGGGCCTGCCGCCGCAGGCATGGGAATACATGATCAACGTCGCCCGCTCGCACAAATGGAACTTCGTGATGATGTCCGAGTCGCTCGATGGCGGCGCGGTCACATACCGCTCGAACCGCCACTTCGACATCCTCAACGAGAACATCGTTTTCCCGCTGGCCTCCGCCACCAGCGCCGCCGATTACCGCAACATCTTCGAACAGCGCCGCAGCGCCTACGGCCAGGGACTGGTGCTCATCAACAACGTCTCACACGACGAAAAAAACTACACCGATCCGTGGGAAGCCCTCATCCGCTTCAGCGTGGCGGGTTCCATCGACGGTGTGCCGATGATCTTCCCAGGTCAGGAACTCGGGATTTCGGAAACCTTCGGCTACAACCACTATGAGCTCAACTTCGGCAAGCAGATCCCGCACTTCAAACGCTTCAACTCGATGCAGCCTGCCTGGAACGATTCCAACTTCGGCATCAACCAGCTTTACCCGGTCTATGCCGGCATCGGCGCGGCGCGGCAGTTCTCGCCCGCCTTGCGCTCGTCGAACCGCTGGTTCCTTACTGGCGACGGCGCAAACTCCAAAATCCACGCCGTGGCAAAATACGAAACCCCCAATGCCTCTCCCGGCATCTCGGACGTGGTGCTCGCTTTCGCCAACCTCGACCGCAACAACGACCGAAGTGACAACTTTATAATCCCCCCGGCTCTCGCCCCCCTGCTCGGGCTCGCGGACGGCCGCAGCTACAACGTGCGCAACATCGCCGCCTATGAAAACCCAGACATCGGCATGACCGGCCGCCGCAATGCCTGGATCTGGCCGGGCTCCGGCTATTCCGGCAGCCACCTCAAGAACAATGGCTTTCTTGTCGTGATGAAAAAAGTTCCCACCGTGGACACCTCCGCCAATCCGGTTGAGCCGGCATGGAACCAGCAGCCCTTTGAGGCCCAGTATCTAAAACTCTATGACGTCACTCCGCCGCCCGCGCCCACCGCACCTGGCGGGCCGAACCTTTACGCCTATGCCATCGGCGACAGCGTGACCTTCACCTGGTCGGCAGCGGCTGATCCGCTCGGCGGTGTTTCGGGTTTCCATCTGCAAATCGGCACCACTCCCGAGGGTTATGAATTGTTCAACTCCACCACCAACAACACCAGCGCCACTCTATCAGCTCTGCCATTCGGCACTGTGGTTTACGCCCGTGTCCTGCAGATCAACAACGCCGGCATCCAGGGTCCTTACAGCACCTCAAGCGCCGCCATCGAGTTGCTCGATCCCGCGGGCGACCGCGATGGCGACGGACAGGGCAATGCCGCCGAGCAACTTGCCGGCACCAATTCACTCGATGCCGCTTCCGTGCTCAAGGCCATCGCGACCGCAATCAGCGGCAATGACGTGCAGGTCACCGTGGCCACGGTGCCTGGCAAAACTTATCAGCTCGAAACCAGCACCACGCTGTTTCCGGACTCATGGCAGGAAATCGGCGATCCTGTGGAAGCCACCTCCACCACCACTCTCTTCACCCATACCGGTGGCAGCGGTGACCCGCGGCGTTTCTACCGGGCCAAGCTGAGGCCATGAGTTTCAGCTTGGCGGCGGCTTCCAGCCACTTCAGCGAGACTCAGCATCAGGCAATTGCCTCGCCACTGGATATTTTGCCGTGCCGGACATGGAGGTTTTGATTGCATGCGGCGCAGGTTCCCGGGACAGTCCTCCCGTTCCGGATTCCAGTGTCTCATGATCGTCATCGCCGTCGCCAATCAAAAGGGAGGTGTGGGAAAAACCACCACCGCCCTGAATTTGTCCGCAGCCCTGGCGCTTCGCGGCCAGCGGGTGCTGCTGGTGGATCTCGATCCGCAGGCGAACTGCACCAGCGGGCTCGGCGTTGAACCACCGGAAAACGGCAGCATGTATCCCGTGCTGATGGGCGAGGCCACCGTCCACCAGCAGATCCTGCCGACCGGCCGCGAGAATCTCTCGATCGTGCCTTCGGAAATGGACCTCGCCGGCGTGGAAATCGAACTGGCCCGCAGTGACGACCACCTCACCCGCCTCCGGACCATCCTCCAGGCACTCAAGCCCAATGATCTTTTCGAGTTCTGCATTCTCGACACGCCGCCGTCGCTCGGCGTGCTGATGACCTCCGCTCTGGCCGCCGCGGATGAAATCCTCATCCCGCTGCAATGCGAGTGGTTCGGCCTCGAAGGTTTGGCGAAAATCGTCCACGTCATCGACCAGATCCGCAGCTCGGATGCCAATCCGGACATCCGGCTCGAAGGCATCGTGATGACGATGTATGACGGCCGCACACTGCTATCCCGCCAAGTGGTCGATGAGGTTTCCAAGTATTTCCCGGATCAGATGTATCGCACCCACATTCCGCGCACGATCCGCATCGGCGAGGCGCCGAGCCATGGAAAATCGATCTTCGAGCACGATCCACACGGCCTCGGAGCACAAGCCTACGGCGCGCTGGCGGATGAGTTTCTAACAAGGCATGCCGTGTGCGGGCCTTTGCTTGCAGGGACTTGATTTTTCGTTTCATTGGCTTCGACGGTCACAGACCGCCGCTACAAACATCTCATCATCCCATGCTCGCGAAACGTATCATTCCCTGCCTTGACGTCACCGACGGCCGCGTCGTCAAGGGTGTCAATTTCGTGGACCTGATCGATGCCGGGGATCCGGTGGAATGCGCGCTGGCCTACAACGCGCAGGAGGCGGACGAACTGGTGTTTCTCGACATCACCGCGTCATCCGACAACCGCAAGACGATGGTGGATGTCGTGCGCCGCACGGCCGAGCATTGTTTCATCCCGCTGACGGTGGGAGGCGGCATTCGCAGCGTGGAGAACATGCGTGAAATGCTGCTGGCGGGCGCGGACAAGGTGGGCATCAACACCTCGGCGGTGAAGGAGCCGGCGCTCGTCGATGCCGGAGCCAAGGCTTTTGGCAGCCAGTGCATCGTGGTGGCCATCGACGCCAAGCGCGAGGGCCCGGGCAAGTGGGGCGTTTACACCCACGGCGGCCGCACGCCGGTGGGGCTCGACGTGCTTGAATGGGCGCGCGAGGTATGGAACCGCGGCGCAGGCGAAATCCTGCTCACCAGCATGGACGCGGATGGCACCCAGACCGGCTACGACATCGAGCTCACCGCCGCGGTCTCCACCGCCGTGGGCATCCCGGTGATCGCCAGCGGCGGCGCGGGAAATCTCGACCACATGGTGGACGTGCTCGACCGCGGCAAGGCGGACGCGGTGCTGGCCGCCAGCATCTTCCACTTCGGCAAGCACACCGTGGGCGAGGCCAAGCGCCACTTCGCCAGCCGCGGTGTGCCGGTGCGGCCGCCATTCAAGCATGTTTGACGCGCTCAGGGATCTTTCCTGAGGCGGAAAAACCGCTTGGGCACTCCGGTGATGTCCAGCGTCACGCTGTTGTTGACCACCGGCGGATCCGTCACGGGTGGCCACGCCGCTCTTGATCGTTTGCGCGCTGACCCAGCCGTTTTTCGCCACCTGCATCACGCTCAAGACATCGATGCGGGGAGCGGGTGCCACCGGCATCGTGCTGCGCTGGTCATTTGGCAGCATGATTTTCTACCGCGTGCTGGTGCTCATGATGATGCCGCATTTCATGGAACCCACGCTGACGGCGGTGTGGATCGTGCTGGGGCTCGACCTTCTGACACAGGCGGTGATTTTCAGCCGGCTCCACTTCCGTGGGAAATGGCTGGATGCGCGCGTTTGAAAACCCATCATCCGGCGATGACGAGGTTCGCTCTAACGGTTTTACTGCTGGCCGCCGGAATGCTGTGCGGCGCGCCGCTGCCGATCCGCGTGGTGGCTGCGAATTTGACCTCGGAAAACCGCCAGACCTACTCGCCGGACAACGCCAACCACAGCAATCCGGAAGGTGCCGGTGCCCGCATTCTCAAGGGGCTGAATCCCGATGTGGTGTTGATCCAGGAATTCACCACCACCATTCCCACGCGCCAGTGGGTGAACCAGACACTCGGCCGCGAGTTTCATTTCACCCGCGAGGAGGGCAAGCAGTTGCCCAATGGCATCATCAGCCGCTTCACCATCGCCGACTCCGGCAGCTGGGACGACCGCGTCGTGGGCAATCGCGGCTTCGCCTGGGCGCAGCTGCGCCTGCCCGGCCAGCGCGACCTCTGGGTGGTGAGTGTGCACCTGCACGCGAAGGGCGCGACAAGCCGCACCGTGCAGGCAAAGGCGCTCGCGGAATTCGTCCGACGCAAGGTGCCGGAAAGCGCGTTTCTGATCATCGGCGGCGACCTCAATACGCGCGTCACTGACGAGGAATGCTTCCGCCATCTGGCGCGCGTGGTGATCATTCCGCGCACTCCGCCGGCGGATGCGGACGGCATCATCCACACCAACGCGCCGCGCAACCGCCCCTACGACTGGGTGCTCGCAAACCCCGCACTGGAGCGCCACGCGGTGCCGGTGGAACTCGCCGGGCAACGTTTCCCTCACGGACTGGTCTTCGATAGCCGGGTGTTCGAGCCCTTGGAAAAAGTGCCACCCGTCCAGCGCGGCGATAGCGCCGCACCCTTCATGCAGCATATGGCCGTCGTGCGCGACTTCCGGATTCCGTGAAGCTGAAACCTCATTTTCCCGCAACCCGCATTCGACAAATTCCGCAGCGGCCTGCACGCTGGCCTCGTGATCGAAGCGCTCTATCCCCTCCTCCGCTCGTGCTTGTTCCGGTTGGACCCGGAAACCGCCCACCACCTCAGCATGAGCGCCCTCAAGGCCGCCGAGAAATCCGGCATGCTCGGCCTGCTTTCCCCGTCCGGAGAACCGGAAAAACCCGTCAATGTGATGGGTCTGGAGTTTCCTAACCGAATCGGCCTTGCCGCCGGGCTCGACAAGGATGGCGACTGCATCGACGCGCTGGGCCGCCTTGGTTTCGGCTGCGTGGAAATGGGCACCATCACGCCGCGCCCGCAACCGGGAAACCCGAAGCCGCGCCTGTTCCGCCTGATCCCTCACGAGGCGATCATCAACCGCATGGGCTTCAACAACCCGGGCATCGACGTCGGTGTGGAAAACGTCCGCCAATCCAAATCGTTCCGCGGCGTGATCGGTTTCAACATCGGCAAGAACAAGGACACGCCGAATGAAAACGCGGCCGATGATTACCTCGCCTGCCTGCGCAAGGCCTATCCGGTGGCCGGCT
>CAXNHR010000006.1:0-36972 GCA_964202135.1 Luteolibacter sp.
GCGGGGTGATGGATTGAGGAAACTCGACTTCAACGAAGTCAACGGCGGTGCAACTCAGGCTGCGGGATTTGACGCGGGGCTTTGACATGCCCGCGAATGTAGCCGGTCACGCGCGGTGCGGTAGGGGGGCGATTTTAGGACGCTTACGGTGCAACTCAGGCTGCGGGATTTGACGCGGGGCTTTGACATGCCCGCGAATGTAGCCGGTCACGCGCGGTGCGGTAGGGGGGCGATTTTAGGACGCTTACGATTTTGAGACGCTTACAACGAAGTCAACGGCGGTGCAACTCAGGCTGCGGGATTTGACGCGGGGCTTTGACATGCCCGCGAATGTAGCCGGTCACGCGCGGTGCGGTAGGGGGGCGATTTTAGGACGCTTACTAACCTTGGAGATCTTCCTGAACCGCCTTGCTCACACAAATTCTGCTGACGAGGCATAAATTTGAACTAGAATCTTGCAATTTCGTGAACTCATCTTCGTTTTCGTTCTGAAACAAATCGACGATAAAAAAATGCAATTACTAACATGATACACAAAAAAGAAACTAAGAAAAAACCGGGAAAAAATAAAGTTGTCGTCCGGATTTTGCTGTCCGTTTTCTGCTTCAAACGCATTGGTTCAGCTTTGACAACATATGGCGTGTCATTCTCGATGGAGCCCGAATTGCTTCCATCAATGTCGATGGCGGAAGGTCCATTATTAAGTGGATCGCTATCTCCTGATGTTCCAAATTGTTTCAGCAATTCCGCAGGAATGCATTTTGCCTCAACTTGCCATCCGATGGGTATAAGACCTTCATTTCCGTCACTCGGCTCCCACTTCACAAGCAAGATTTTGCCATCAGTCCATCTAACCCCATAAGCATCCCTAAGACAAAGAGTGAACTCAAGATGTTGGCCTGGGGGAATTGGCGTATGAGATCTTTTGCCTACATCCGAGGCATATGGATCGTTCCGTCGGCACCACTCTGGGATCTGCTTGATGAGCCGTCCGTCATTATCCAATAGCGTGAACGAAAACATTTTACCGCGGTTATTATCGAGGTATTTGAGTTCATAATCATTTGTATTGGTGACGGCAAATGTTAGACTTGAGGCGGGATCAATTCCGATCTCCGCATCGGGCTTTTTAACATGGAGTTCAATTCCGTCCATTACTCCTAAAAGAATTCGATCATCGGAAGCAAACAGCGAGGATTCAGACAAAATGAATGCGACAACCCCCAGAAAACATATCCCGAGGTTTATCCTGATAGCTGTGATGTAATTCGTCATTCTCATGGTCCTGGCTGCACTCCTTGCACAAGGTTTTTATCCCACACGGGATGAATTGCTGTTTTGTTGACTGCATCGCAATAAGCGGGCGATGCCGTCGAAAAGCTCCAATTCCCTGATGATGACTTTATTGCAGTGCCATTCCACCCCCAGGCAACCCACGCCAGCGGAACAAAGCGTGACTCTGTGCCGTGAGGCCTGAACATCTGATAGAGATCAAAGTCGTCTTGCGCACTAACAGACTGCCAACCAACGCAAATCATTGCCGGGCTGTCTGAAATGGATTTCTGATTGCCGTCCGTTGCATAGTCTGCACTGTAGCCGTAGCTGGTATCCAGCGCCTTTATTCCATTCATGCTGAACTGGAACACCACGCCATCTGAATTTGTCTTGGAACGCTCGACTTTTCCAAGCTGGACCCAATGCCAGATACCTTGTGGTTCTCCTTGCGGTGTGGAAACACTCCCATGCATGCCGAGACCTCCAAGAGGAGAATTGCTGTTGCTATGCAATCCAAGGTTGAAATATGCCACATCCGTCTGGAAGCGAACTTCTCCAAGCGTGGTTTGGAATGTAGAAACAGGTTCTTCAACGTTAATGGTGTCTGTCAGTTGAATCTGTTCATTATTTATAAATACACTTAAAATAATTGATTTTGACCCTGAATCTGCAAAATAAAAACTGGTGAACAAATTCGTTAGGTCCGTAGTTTTGATCTCTGTGAGAATTGCGCTATTTTCATCGGCGACGTAGTCTTTAAAGATCTTCTGTGAAATTGACCAATGAGGATTACTACTAGCAAATCCATATCCAAGAATTGAAGGATTGAGTCGCAAATTGATTTTCTGCCCAGGTAACGCTTTGGCTAATTCACCCGCAATAGGTTGCCAATTGTTATCAATAGCATCTTTATCGCGTTCAAGTGCTGGAATAAGAATCGCGGTGTGCCCCGTCACAATATTCTCATCATTACCGTGCTTTTCGGTCGTGAAAACCGCCTGGCGATTATCGGCTATCCAATGTCCCTTAACAGCAAAATAGTTATTTACACCGGGAATGCCATCAATGCTCTCCATGGAAGTTGTGGCAGGCTTCCCATCCACGGTGGCTTCCCAGTCGTAATCAGCTTGGTTATAATTTTCCAGATAGTCCGGATCTGTTGCGAGGTGCGATACGCTGACTTCATATCGGTTGCCCTTTCGAAGTTTGAATGTTGCCGACGCAGGATTTCCAAAAGATGGACTGGCTAGGTTCAAGATCCGGTTGTCATCGGGACCTAGGCCGCGAATCATCAGTTTCCATTTTTCTGAATGACTACCGCTGGGGTCACTAACTGTAAAAGGAACGTCCACCATTTGATCAACAGGGGGAGCGCTTCCGCCGTCACTAGGGTTGTTAGGATCGGAGCCTTGATTGACTTCGATTCCGTCACTGATGCTGTCATGGTCGCTATCAGAATTAGCAGGGTCGCACCCGTTTAGCCATTCGTTGAAGTTGTCAAGTCCGTCGTTGTCGGGATCACCTGTAGTACCATTGATTCCTGTGGCATCTTTGGCATTCAACGAGTGCTGGATTTCCCAACCATCGGGCATCCCATCACCATCGGTGTCATGTTTGATGGGATCGGTGGTGTTCTGGTATTCGGCAAGGTTGGCGAGGTCGTCGGAGTCGAGATCTTGGACGGCGTCTGCGGTGTTATCCCAGTCAAGCATACGCTTAAACTCATATTGTTGAGTCGCATATGACCATTGAAATGAGCCTGTTTGAGCCTCCCAGAAGTCGGGCATGCCGTCGTTGTCACGGTCGGCGGTGAGTTCGGCTGGATTGGCTACGGTGGGATGGAAGCCGAGGACGTATTCAAATTGGTTTTGGATGCCGTCCCCGTCTGTATCGTCATATGCATCATACCAGTCCGCAGGATCGAGTCCGTGGGCGGTTTCCCAACGGTCTTCCATGCCATCATAGTCAACATCTGCATGGTTCGGATCGGTGCCCTCAATCATTTCGACGTGATCTGAAAGTGTGTCGCCATCGGTGTCGGCGATCATGGGATTAGTTCCTGAGAGGAACTCCTCGTGATTCGTCAGCCCGTCGCTGTCCTCGTCAATGTCTTCCACCGCGACGCGCCAGAAGCGTTTGTCGGCAACACTCAGTTCCTGGAATCCATACTCGCTCACGCCTCCTTGTGCAATGAAGGGACTGCCCACGGGAAGCCAGCTTCCTTGCGTGAGATCCGGCGAGAAATACATCGTGTATTGCTTTCCGGCGAGGGTCGGCCATGTGACCTTGACGGCTTCCGGTGTCTTGACGTCTGGAACGCCGTTTTCCTCTACTATAACGGCGGGGACATAGTCGGTGACGGGGCGGATCATGCCATCTGGAGGATTGGGATCGAAGGGATTGGTGCCTGCTTCAGCCTCCTGCGCGTTAGTCCAGCCGTCAGCATCGGAATCACCATGCGGCTCAAAGAATTCATCAAACAGGTTGCCGTTGTTGAATTCCCTCTCCCAGAAGTCGCTGACACCATTGTCGTTGGTGTCGAGAATGGCGAATGCGGCGGGTGCCAGTAGCCAGTAGGAAAGAGCAAAAAGAGCGCGCTTCACTTGGACTCTCCTTTCACGTTGGCCGCCGGTTTCTCAACGCGCCAGAAGTTGAGGGTGATGTCCTTGGGCTGCGGTGGATTGGCCTTGAGGTATTCCTCGCGCTCAATGCGGGCCTGTTCGCGGCCATCGTATGCGGTTATCAGCCGTGTCAGTTCGCTGTTGTAAATGTCATGCAGCGACTGAATGACGACCAGTTCTTCCGCAGTGGGCTGGTTCTCACCGGTGATTTGGAAAGTGGCCTTGCCTTCGGGGAACTCGGGCAGGTCCGGTGCATCGTATTCCCGGCCTTTGGCAGCGTAGAGATTGGCCATGCGGTCGATGTCCACATTGCCCCAGCCCATCAGCATGTGATGGGCGTCTCCGGCAGTGTCCTCGAAGGCATTGATGCCACCGGCGATGAGGGCGTAGTCAGCGGAGGACCAGAATGTGATGGTTCCTTTCCCACCCATCGGCCACCAGCGGACCAGCGTGCGCGGCGGACTGTCCTGGGAGCGGAAGACAGTGGCACCTAGAAACAGCAGCTCGTTGTTAGGACGAGCTTCGTTGTATTCTGCGAGGCGTTGGCTGAATTCGGCGTCCGGTTTCGAAATGGCGATTTCCGCAGGCGGCGGCGGTGGAGGCAGGGCAATGGGTTTGATTTCCCGGATCGTGATGGTGCGCCCGCCCTGTTCGTGGGTGACGGTGGATAGAACGTCCCGCACGGCAACATGATATTCGGGTTTTGGCGGTGCGGGCTGGGGTGGCGTGCCGTCCGGGATTTCACCGAGAATGCGGGCGGTAGTCGGCTCCGCAAGGATTGCTTCAGGCTCACTCGAAACCGTGCTGAACTCGTCCTGTGAATGTGCCAGCGTGGCGGCAGCGAACAGGACCGGGATGATTCGAAATGATGATTTCATGGGAAGGCGGATGATGTCCTTCCTGGTGGACGGGGAGTTCTAAAGTCGAACGCAGTCGACCGCGATGGCCTTTGGCCCCCTCCCCGAAGGCAAGCGGCTTGGACATGCGCCACCGCCTCCCCGGCCGTTTGGTCGGTTTGGCGGCATCGTTTGCGGTCGATGCCGACCGCTGCATTCGAGGTTTAGAAGTCCCCATCCACCAGAGTGGATAAGCACATTCCATGGCACGGCATCTGTTGAGACAAGCAAAATCTATCCGCAAATCATGCGCCGTCTTGCTCATCAAATCTGATTTCGTCCAAAGATGAGATGGCAGCGTCCATCACCTGCCATGCCGCCGCGAGCAGCCAGAGGCGGAGCCTGATGCTTTCCGAGGCTGCACATGGACAGCGGTTCTGTGGCCGCCGATAATTTGTATTCGGGTATCGGTCGGTTTCAGGTGGGTAGTTTCGAGTAAAATTTCGTGTTTTTCGTGGTTTGCATTCCGGTTTTTGTTTTACATCCGCCGCATGCAAGACGTCACGCGCGACCACGGAATCCAGCCACTCGATCATCTGCTCACCCGCTGGGGCATCACCAACCACCAGTTGGTGGAAACCTCCGTGGAGCAGTTGAACCACAAGCAGGTGCAGCGCGCGCGCAAGGGCCGCCAGCTCACGCTCCACCTCATGCAGAAGGTCGCTCGCACGCTCAACGATGCCGTGCTCGCCAGAATCCCCAAGGAGCAGCGCGAAAATTTCAAGCCCTACACCCACAAGCATTTGTTCAACTACGCCAAGGACCATGATCCCGCATGGGCAGATCCCAACGAACCGCTGATGCCGCAGTGAGCGCGCCGTGGACCATCGTCGGCCAGGGCTTGGCCGGCACCTGCCTCGCGTGGGAATTATGGCAGCGCGGCGTGGAGTTCTCATTGGTGGACCGTGAAACCGGCGGCAGCTCGCGTGTCGCCGCAGGCCTGGTCAACCCGGTCACCGGCAAAAATTTCGAGCCCACTCCCAGAATCGGCGAGTTCCTGCCGGAGGCGCTCGGTTTTTATGCCATCATGGAAAATCGATTAACTCTCCGCATCTGGCACCCGCTGCCGATCCTGCGCCTCGCCGATAGCGCCGCGGAATGGAACAAGATGTTAGGAAAAACCACACGATCGGACGTGGCCCGCTGGCTCGCTGATGCTTCCGCGCCACAATCCATCGACAGCTGGCACGGCGCGCTCGAACTGACCGGCGGCGGCCGCCTCGACACCCGCGCCTTCCTCGATGCCTCGCGCACGTTTTTCCAACAACACGGAATCTATCAGAAAGCGGAAATCGACATCGCCGCGCCCGGCACCCGGCGCATCTGGTGCGAGGGAGCCGCCGGACTGATCCGCGGCCGCTACGGCAAGCACCGCTGCGCCAAGGGCGAGATCCTCACGCTGCGCGCGGAAGGCTGGCCGCAGAGCCACATCCGCATCGGCGCGGGCGGCTGGCTGGTGCCCATCGGTGATGGACTCTTCAAGGCGGGCTCCACCTACGAGTGGGAAGAACTCGATGAAACCCCGAGCTCCGCAGGCAGGGAAAAAGTCACGACCATCGCCCGCCGGCTCGGCGGCGATGATGCATTCGAAGTGACCGCCCACGAGGCCGGCGTGCGGCCGATCCTGCGGCGCAGCGAGGCACTGATCGGTCCGCTCGGCGGCGATTGGATGTTCAACGCGCTCGGTTCGAAAGGCTCCTTGTTCGCCCCCGGCATGGCCCGCCGCCTGGCATGCTGGATCTGCGATGGCATCAAACCGGAAAATTCCTTGAGATATCCTCCGGCGACAGCGGCGGAATGATTTTTTGGTATTCCACAGGGAATCGTAGCGCAGGCGTCTCGCATGAAGCGAATTGAGGTAATCCAGTTTCCATGGCCATTCCGGAAAAACCGCCAAAATCAAAATATTTCAGGATGGAATCGGCATGAATCCGCGATTTTTCAAATTCCCGGAAACTCAGCCATGACAAACCCGCCGCCATCCCTACACTCCCGGCCGTGAGCTACCAGGTCTTCGCCCGGAAATACCGACCCAAAACCTTCGACGACGTCCTGGGCCAGGACCACGTCGTCCGCACGTTGCGCAATGCGATCACCCAGAAGCGCCTTGCCCACGCCTATCTCTTCGTCGGCCCGCGCGGCACCGGGAAGACCTCCACCGCGCGGATTCTGGCCAAGGCGCTCAACTGCACCGGCGGCCCCAAGGTGGATTTCGATCCCGAGGAGGACGTCTGCATCGAGATCGCCGAAGGCCGTTCGCTCGATGTGCTCGAAATCGACGGCGCCTCCAACAACGGCGTCGAGCAGGTGCGCGACCTGCGCGAATCCGTCCGCTTCGCCCCGGCGCGCGGACAGTTCAAGATCTACTACATCGATGAGGTCCACATGCTGTCCAACGCTGCCTTCAACGCGCTGCTCAAGACGCTGGAGGAACCGCCGCCGCACGTGAAATTCATTTTCGCCACCACCGAGGCGAACAAGATCCTGCCCACCATCCTCTCACGCTGCCAGCGTTTCGACCTGCGGCCGATCCCCACCGAGCTGATCGCCAGGCACCTGCAGCACATCGCCGGCGAGGAAGGCATCACTCTGGAGGAAACCGCCGCCTGGGCCATCGCCAAGGGCGCGGATGGCGGCATGCGCGACGCCCAGTCGATGCTCGACCAGCTCGTCGCCTTCTGTGGCAACCACATCAACGAGGAAAACGTGCTCGATGTTTTTGGTTTCACCTCGCGCGAAAAAGTCGCCGCGCTCACCTCGGCGCTGCTTGCCCGCGACACGCCCGCAGCGCTCTCGCTGATCCAGAAGGAGGCTGAGAGCGGACGCGAGTTGTCTCAGTTGTTAGGTGAACTCATCGGCTGCCTGCGCGCGCTGCTGGTGGCCAAGCTTGATCCCGCCGCCGATGGCGAGGGCATTCCGGCCGAGCTGTGGCAGGGCCTGCTGCAAGCCGCGGCCGCCTATCCGCCGGACCGGATTCTTGCCGCCATCGATGTTTTCGCCGAATCCGAGGGCCGCATGAAATGGGCCACCAACAAGCGGCTTCATTTCGAACTAGGCGTCATCAAATCCATCCAGACGCTGGCCGAGGTGCGCATCACCGATGTGATCAAGGCCCTCACCCGCGGTGCGGACAGTCTTTCACAGGAAACCGGAGCCGCCGCTCAGGAGCCGGAACCCGCCGCTCCGCCAGTGGCTGCGCAAGCCGCGGCACCGGCCCCGCCAAAACCTGCCTCCGCAGTGCCGCAGGAAAAACCCAAGCCCGCCGCCACCGGCATGGACGCGTTCGCTTTGTTGATCGATGCCGCGCCCGAGGAAAGCGAGCCGCCGCCGGAACCGGAGCCGCCGCCATGGAAGGAAGAACCCAAGCCCCAGCCCACCCCGGAACCCGCTCCCGCCGCCGAAGACGCCTTCCATCAAGATCCGCTCATCCAGTCCGCCCTCGAAAAATTCGAAGGAAAGGTGGTTTCCGGGTAAATGCTGAGAAACTGAAACTTTATTAAACCATATGAACATCGCCAAACTGATGAAACAAGCCCAGCAGATGCAGGCCGGGCTTGCCGCCAAGCAGGAGGAGCTCTCCATCCAAACCGTCGAGTCCTCCGTGGGCGGCGGCAAGGTCACCGTCATCGCCACCTGCGCCGGCGACGTGCTCTCAATCAAGATCGATCCCTCGGTGGTCGATCCTTCGGATGTGGAGTTTCTTGAGGATCTCTTACTCAAAGGCGTGCAGGAAGCCATCGCCACCGGCAAGGAAAAGGCCGCTGCCGAGATGAAAAAGCTCACCGGAGGCCTCGGCATCCCGGGGCTCTGAGATTTCAAATTTGAGATTTCAAATCATTCCCCCGGCCATGTCCGCATTCCGCAGCCGCATTGGATGGACCTTGGTCGGGCTCTCGCTGGCGCTGCATCTGGTGACGGTGTTCTGCTACTCGCGCCAACCGGATCGTTTTGCGGCCTTCACCGTGCTGCCGATCTGGGTCTGGGGCGGGATCGGGCTGCTGCTGTGCATGGTGGCGTTTTATTTCCTGCGCGCCTCGCTCTCGCTGGTGATGACCGCCGTGTGGACGGTCACCCTGCTGGTCGGTGCGGACGAGGCGCGGGTGTTGGCAAACTTCGGCAAATCCCCGCCGATGCCGGGTGAGGCGGCGCCGCATGAGGGCAGCCCGTTGCTGCGCGTGGCCACCCTCAACTGCGCGGGATTCAAGCACGGCGATCCCTCGCAGGACATCGCCGCATGGAAACCGGACATCGTCCTGCTCCAGGATGTGCACCCGTATCTCGTGCGTCGCATTGCCGATGCCCTCTATGCCGGCCACGGCGATTACCGGGCGCACCAGACCAACGGCATCGTCACACGGTGGAAAATCGAACGTGAAGTCCGCAATCCCACACTGCGCGACCAACAAGTCACCATCACCCTGCCGGACAGCCGCAGCATCGAAGTGGTCAACGTCCACCTCGCCTCCGCGGCCACCGACCTGCGCTTTTGGAAACGCGAAACCTGGACCGGGCACCGCGTCAATCGCGCGATCCGCCGCAAGGAAATCACCACGGTGCGCCAGGTGCTGGAGCAAACCACGAATTTCCCGAACTCCCCCACCCTGTTTGGTGGAGATTTCAACGCAGGCGCCACGGATGTGGTGCATCTCCAGTTGACCGCCGATTTCATCGACGCCTTCGCCAGTGCCGGCACCGGCTGGGGAAACACCTACCAGCGCCGTTTCCCGATCCTGCGCATCGATCACATTTACAGCACGCGCCACTTCACGCCGGTGCGCTGCCGCACCATCACCACCCGCCACAGCGACCATCGCATGGTGGTGGCGGATTTTCTGTTGAAATGAAGCGCCGCTCAGCGGGACCAACTGCCACTGACCACCGGCAATTTCCCTTGGCCGACGACCACATAATTGGTCGGCCCCCTGGCTCCTTCCAGCGGCACGCCCACGGCACGTTTCCATGCGCTGCTCATGCTTTCACCGGTGTGGCAGCCCCAGCTTTTGCAGTAGGCATTGCGGCTGAAGACCGAGGACTTGATGCGCGGCAGGTCGCGCTCATGCAGCCACGCGGTGGAGGCCGCCATGACGTCATTGCCGTAGTCGAACATGAACGCGTATTTGTTCGAGTGACCGAAAAAGTCAAAAGACTGGATCGAACCGCGCGGACGCGAATTGAGCGCCTGCATGAAGCTGCCGGTGCTGTTGAACCAGATGAGTTTTGCCTGACGATCCGAGGCGAGTGTGGTGATCCACTGGATGTAGGGCTTGCCGTCCTCACGGCCGCGCGTCTCATAGCCTGGCCGGAAAACCATCCATACCAACGGCGCGTCAGGGCCATAAGCCTTGCGGATCTCGACCATGCGCAAGGTGGAGGCGCGGATGAAATTCGCCCACCAGCGGTCATGCTGGTCCCGCGGCACGCGCAGATCTTCCCATTTCCGCAATGCGGGCCCGCCAGTGACGACCACGTGGTCGGCGGCGGCAGGCAAGGCGAAAATGGCAAGCCAAGCTCCCAGCAGCAGGATACGTGCAATTCCAATCATCGGCGGGGAAGCTAAGCCGGACATTGCGGGCTGCAAAGCAAGAACATGTGTGGGCAGATTCCGCAGATGGCAGGAATCACTCGCCTGCCTGGCCACAGCCGTTGCGGATGATTTCCAGGAAGCTCTGAGGTTCGAGGGCGGCGCCGCCGATCAGCGCGCCGTCGATGTCCGGGCAGGCCATCAATTCGGCGGCGTTGTTCGGCTTCACGGAACCGCCGTATTGGATGCGGATGCGTGAGGCGGTGTCGGCCCCGTAGAGCTCGGCGATGACGGAGCGCACGAAGGCATGGGCGTCCTGCGCCTGCTGGGAGGTGGCGGTGACGCCGGTGCCGATGGCCCAGACGGGTTCGTAGGCGACCACGGTTTCGAGCATGTCCTTTTCAGGAACGTCCTTGAGGCCATCGGTGATCTGGGTGCGGAGCACGCTTTCGAGCTTGCCGCCTTCGCGTTCGGCGAGGGTTTCACCGATGCAGAAGATCGGCTTCAGGTTGGCCTCGCGGGCCTTCCTGATCTTGGCGTTGATGACGGCATCGGTCTCGCCATAGATCGCGCGGCGCTCGCTGTGGCCGAGGATCACGTAGTGGACGAAAAACTCGCGCAGCATGAGCACGCTGATCTCGCCGGTGTAGGCGCCGGAGTCGAACTGCGAGCAATTCTGCGCGGCGATCTGGATGGCGTGCGCGTTCTGAACCGCGGTGGCGGTGTGGAGCAGGTCGGCGAGTTTCGGCAGCGAAACAAACGGCGGGGCGATGACGATTTCACAGGGGAAATCCTGACCTTGGAGTTTTGAGAGGAAACTTTTGACGAAGTCTTCCGTTTCGGAAGCTCCCTTGTTCATTTTCCAGTTGGCGGCGAAGATCGGCTTGCGGTTCATGTGGGGTGGATGTTGGGATTCAATGAGGAGAGTTAGATTTCGCTGAGCGCGGCGACGCCGGGCAGGACTTTGCCTTCGAGGAATTCGAGGCTCGCTCCGCCGCCGGTGGAGCAGTGGGTGACCTTGGAGGCCACGCCGAATTTCTTGGCCGCGGTGGCGGTGTCTCCGCCGCCGACGACGGTGATGGCTCCGGCTTCGGTGGCAGCGGCGATGGCGGCGGCCATGGACTTGGTGCCCTCGGCGAAGGCATCGAATTCAAACACGCCGGGAGGGCCGTTCCAGATGATGGTCTTGGAGTTGGCGATGACCTTGGCGAAGAGCTCGCGGGTTTGCGGACCGGCATCGAGGCCCATGGTTCCGGCCGGGATGTGATCGGTAGCGGAGGAAACCGTGGCATCCGGCGCGAACTTGTCGGCGGTCACGAAATCCACGGGCAGATGCAGGTTCACGCCCTTGGCCTTCGCTTTCTCGGCGAGCTCGGGGATGATTTTCGCACCCTCGGCATCGAACAGGCTGTCGCCGATTTCCCAGCCGTTGAGGACTTTGCGGAAGGTGAAAGCCATGCCCCCGCCGATGATGATGTCGTTGGCCTTGTCGAGCAGGTTGGTGATGAGCGGGATCTTGTCGGCGATTTTTGCGCCACCCAGGATGGCGAGCAGCGGGCGCTTCGGATTGTCGAGCACGGTGGTGAAGGCGCTGATTTCCGCATCCATGAGGAAACCGGCTGCTTTCTGCGGCAGATCCACGCCGACCATCGAGCTGTGGGCGCGGTGGGCGGTGCCGAAGGCGTCGTTCACAAAGACATCGCCGAGCTTGGTGAGACTGGCGCGAAATGCGGCGACCTTGGCGGGATCGGCCTTCATCGAAGTGCCGTCCGCCTGCTTGGCCTTGCCTTCCTCCTCGATGTGGAAGCGGAGGTTTTCGAGCAGGATGACGGTCCCGGGTTGGAGATTGGCGCAGGCGGCCTCGACTTCAGGGCCGACGCAGTCCGCGAGGAAGGTGACGGGTTTTCCGAGCAGCTTGGAAAGTTCGTCGGCGACGGGTTTGAGCGAGAATTTCTCCACTTTTCCACCATTCGGGCGTCCGAGATGGGACATGAGGACTACGGAGGCGCCTTTTTCCAAGGCAAACTGGATGGTCGGCAGGGCGGCGACGATGCGCTGGTTGTTGGTGATGGCGCCGGTGGCCTTGTCCTGAGGGACGTTGAAGTCGACTCGGATGAGAACACGCTTGCCGGAAAGATCGAGGTCGCGAATGGATAGCTTGGCCATGGGGGCGGAAATACCGCCTTACCGCCACTCTGCTGTCAAGCCATGCGTAGTCCGAATGCTCACCAAGAGGAGAAATCCATGAAGACTTTGCTGGATTTCCCGTCAACGATCTGCAACGCAGCGCTCCACACCCTGAATCACCTATGAAAAAACTGCTACTGCTCCCGCTCGTCGTACTCGCCTTCGTGGCAAGTTCCTGCCGCACCATGGCCCCGCTCGACCCAATGACGATGAAGCCGTCCGACCACTGCCTGCCGGGTGACACATCCGGTTACTCGGGCAAATAAAGCGCTATTCTCTCAGCAGAGGCGCACGGGATGGCGGCTGCCATCCGGGGTTTGTAGAAACACCTGCTCCAGCCCTCGCTTGAGATAGCCCAGCGCACAACGTTCAGCACCGCGCGCCACCGGTGAGACGCTGGTTACGCTACCGGCGTCACGCCCGTCCGCGTCCACCAAGCTCAGATCGTGGGTGGGAAGATCCGCACCGAATTCGAAACGGGCGAGGCGTTTGTTCAATTTCCCGGCGAATTTGATGCGGGAAATGACCTCCTGGCCGATGTAACAGCCCTTGTGATAAGAGATATCGGTCACATCGAGGCCGGCTTCGGGCGGCAGGATGCCTTCGGTCAGCTCGCGCCCCCAAAGCGGCACACCGTTGGCAATGCGCAAAGCCTCAAGCTCCTCGCCATGCAAGTGCGTGGTGTCTTGCGGAAGCTCGAACCCGGATTCCGCTGGAATCCACCAGTCAGTGCCATCCACACCGAAACGCTTCGATTCACGAGCGAAAACGCCTTCAGGCGGAGCGGGTGCCGGACCGATCCAATGAATCAGCCGATACTTTCCTGTTAGATCGGCGGCCTCGACATCATCGGCGATCAGGTAGCGGGTCAATCGCCCCTCCAGCGCCTCTGCGGAACCGGCGGGCCCCTCGATCCACAACGCGCCATCCGGCGACTCGGTGATCCAGACGCGGAACTGCAATTTTCCCTTCGCATCGGTCACGCACGCTGGCAGCGCGATTTTGCCACCCGCCACCCGTTTCACATCCTGGGTGAGTTGGCCGTTGAGAAAGCGCAGCGCATCCGGGCCGCGGAATTCCAGCAGCACCGGTGCTTCGATCATGACCATGCGGGCCGCGCTCATGCTTGCTCGAGATAAGGTTTCGCGAGCACGGAATAATCCATCCCGCCGTGGCCCGCATCTTCAAGCTCCGCCATGCGGCGGGAAACCGCGGCAATGGCCGGCGTTTCCAATCCGGCGGATTCGGCGAGCGCCAGCATGTAGCGGCTGTCCTTGCCCATGTTGGAGAGCGAGAAGTGCGTCTCGTAATGTCCCGAAATCATCGCCGGAAACTTCATCGCGCTGAGTGCCGAGCCGCTGGCGTTTTGTGAAACGGCATCCATCAGTCGTTCGGCCGGCACGCCGTGGCGGGTGGCGATGGCCAGGGCCTCGGCCATTGCCTGCACGGTGCAGGCGGAGATCAGGTTGGTGGCGAGTTTCACCACCGTGGCCGCGCCCGCCGGGCCGCATGGCATGCGGGACTTGCTGGTGGCTGATAGATAAACATCCAGCTCCGCCGCCAATGACTCATCTCCGCCGATGTAATAAATCAAGTGCCCGCTGGCGGCCGCCAGCTTGCTGCCGGTGAAGGGCGCGTCGAGGAAACGACAACCGCGCTCCAAACAATGATTTTCCAACCAAAGCGTGGTTTCCAAATCCACCGTCGCGTGGTTGAGCACGATTTGTCCGGGCTTCAGGAAGGGTCCGATCCTCGCGGCCACGTCACGCACGGCTGGCGCGTCCTTGAGGTAACTCGATATCACCGACGCGCCATCGATGGCCGCCTCCGGAGTGGCGACCTCACCGGGCAGGCCCTTGGGCGTGCGATTCCAACATTTCACGTTCCATCCCGCATCGGCCAACGACCGACATGCACGCGAACCGATGATGCCGAGCCCAAGAACGGCTGCGGATGGATCAGGGATGCCGACGCTCATTGCTTCCGCTCCAGTGCCAGTTCCACCAGCTTCGCCGCCTGTTCGCGGATTTCCTTCATGGTTTCCGGCGTCGGTTCCTTGCCTTCCTCCAGCGCCATCTCGTTGCGCAGGCCGGAGAGCAGGTTGCGCATGGCCAGATAGTTCGGCCGTTCCGAAATGCGCGGCTCCAAGCCCGCCACCGACTCGGTGTAGTAATCCGCGATGTCCTCGCGCATCACCTTGCGCGCGCGTTCCGCGGAAAACTGATTGTCCACCGCCACGGTCGAGACTTGCAGCGCGCGAATCCAGCCACCGAGTGAAATCAAATGCGCGAGGTCGGCATCTTTCAGGATGACCAACTCGGTTTCCACATCGCGCTGGGTGGACGAAAGTTCTTTTTTCAACTGCGCCACATCCTTGTTTTTCGCGCTGTCGAGCAAGCTCGCGGCATGGCGGTTCACCCGATCCCCGGCACCGAGCGCCTTGCCGTATTTGGTGAGCTTGGTGGCAAGATCCTCCACTTTCTCCAACTGCTCGGCCTGTACCACGAGGAAGCCGTCGGCGATCAGGAATCCAAGTTCGATGGCAAGATCCGCGCGGTCCAGCGGCATCCGCTCGGGAAGTTTGAGCTCGGTTTCCAAAATCGGCAGCGGCATCAGGAATTGCAGGGTGTCGAAAAGTTTCGAGATCGACGGTGCGGTGAACTCATTGACCGCCAGTTCCTCCCTCACATGCGGATCATCCAGCAGGTCCGCGGGTATGCCGTTGATTTCCCTCACCTCCCCTTCCGGCCCGGCATCGGCGGGTGCGGGTTCCTCCGCCATGGCCACCGGCATGACCCACATGACAAGCAAGGCAGACAGGATTTTCTCGCGGATCTTCATGCGCGGAGAATTGCATCAGGCGGCCGATTCGGCAACCGACAAAAACCCGGATCGCGCTCTTCATGGTCCAGAATCACCCGAGTTTGCACTTGCAACGGCTTTTTCCAGCGCCTAAAAGCCCGGCCGCACAGCTTCTGACGAAAGAAAGGAGTGGGTCTCGCACCCACTCTTTTGCGTCTCCGGACATCAGAAGCGGCCATTGCAGACACCGCCCGCCATGACCAACGATATCGTCGCCCTCATCGAGTATTACGAAAAGGAAAAAGGAATCGACCGCGACAAGGTCGTGGCCGCTCTGGAATTCGCCTTCATATCCGCCTACCGCAAGATGGTTCCCGGCGCCGACGCCATCGAAATTCTCCGCGCCGATGTGAACACCCGCAAGGGCGAGACCCGCATTTTCGCCTCGTTGACCGTGTGCGCCGATGAGGAATACAAGGACAAGTTCAACCAGGTCCCCCTTTCCACCGCGCTCAAGAAAAACCCGGCCGCACAAGCCGGTGACATCCAGGAATTCAACGTCACGCCCAAGGACTTCGGCCGCATCGCGGTGCAGACCGCCAAGCAGACGATGATGCAACGCCTGCGCCAGGCGGAAAAAGAGATGATTTACGAGGAATTCAAGGACCGCGCCGGCGATGTCGTCTCCGGGACCGTCCGCCGCTTCGAGCGCAACGACGTGTTGATCGACCTCGGCAAGTTCGAGGGCGTCATGCCCAACAAGGAGCGCGTCCAGGGCGAGGATTACAACATCGGCGACCGCATCCGCTGCTACGTGCTCGCCGTGGAAAACGAAGGCCGCGGCCCCGAGATCATCCTTTCGCGCAGTCACCCGAATTTCGTCCGCCGCCTGTTCGAGGCCGAGGTCAACGAAATCTCCGACCGCACCGTGGAAATCCGCGGCATCGCCCGCGAAGCTGGCTTCCGCACCAAGGTCGCCGTTTGGAGCATGGACCCGAAGGTCGATCCCGTCGGCGCCTGCGTCGGCATGCGCGGCGCGCGCGTCAAAAACATCGTCCGCGAACTCAACAACGAGAAAGTGGACATCATCCGCTGGAGCGAGGATCCCAGGGAATTCGTGCGCGAGGCACTCAAACCCGCCGAACTCCGCTCGATCAACGTCGATGAGGCAAACAAGGTCGTCCACGTCACCGTCGATGAGTTGGACCTCAGCAAGGCGATCGGCCGCAAGGGCCAGAACGCCCGCCTTTCCTCGCGCCTCATGGGCTGGGATGTGCAGGTCCGCCGCGACGAATCCAAGGAAGAGCAGTTCAAGGAGAAAATCGGCGGTGCCGCCCACACGCTCGGCGAACAACTCGGCATCTCGGACGAACTCGCCGAAAAACTCACCCTCGCCGGCGGCATTGCGCCGGAATACATCGTCGGCATGTCCGAGGAGGATATTTCCGACGCCTTGGAAATTTCCATCGAGGAAGCCGCCCCCATTCTCGCCCGCGCCATTGCCATCGTCAGCGGTGCCGAATCCACCGCAACCAACGACTAACAGCCCACTTGCCTTCCTCCACCTTTTCCCGAACACTGCAGACCAGCCGGATGCCAAAAAAAAGCGACAGCTCACCCGAAAAAGACAAGGTTCTCGATCTACTCGATACGAGCAGGAAACCGTCACGCCGTGAGCGCCAGCGCAAGGAAGCCGAAACCGTAGCCCCCTCCCCCAGCAAGCTGGACAAAGCCAAGAGCGAGGCACTCGATCTCTTTTCCGAAGAGAAAAAACCCAAGGTTCGCAGGACCAACGTCCCGCCCAATGCGGTTCTGGGCACGATTTCAAAAATCCTCGAGCGCGAGGATCCCGCCATGGTCAAGATGCCGGCTGTCGCCCCGCTTGAACCTGCCGCTGCCCCAGTCCCTGAGAAGTCAGCCGAAGACGACACCGCCGACGATCCCAAGCTGATCGTCATCAAGCCGCCCATCCTCATTCCCGAGCTGGCCGCACGCCTCGGCCTCAAGCCCTTCAACATCACCGCCGACCTCATCAAGATCGGCGTCTTCCCCGCTCCCAACCAGCCGCTCGAACCGGACGTCGCCGCCAAAATCTGCGAGATGCACGGCTTTACCTTCGAACGCGAAAAACGTGACAAGGACAAGGGTTTCCACAAGGTGGATGAAGTCATCACCGAACCGGAAGTCCCCGCCGAGGAACCCGAAGACCAACTCAAGGACCGCCCGCCCATCGTCACCATCATGGGCCACGTGGACCACGGCAAAACCTCCATCCTCGACTTCTTCCGCAAGTCCAAGGTCGTCGCCGGCGAAGCGGGCGGCATCACCCAGCACATCGGCGCCTATCAGGTCATCCACAACGATCAGGAAATCACCTTCCTCGACACCCCGGGCCACGCCATCTTCTCCGACATGCGCGCCCGCGGCGCGGACATCACCGACATCGTCATCATCGTGGTCGCCGCCAATGACGGCATCATGCCGCAGACACTTGAGGCCATCAATCACGCCAAAAAGGCCGGCAAAACCATCATTGTCGCCATCAACAAGTGCGACCTTCCTTCCGCCAACGTGGACCGGGTGAAATCCCAACTCGCCGAGCAGGGGTTGCAAACCACCGACTTCGGCGGCGATACCGAATTCGCGGAAGTTTCCGCGATCAACGGCCAGGGCATGGAGGACCTGCTCGAACTCATCGCCCTTCAAGCCGAGGTGCTCGAACTCAAGGCCAACCCCAAGACCACCACCCGCGCGGCGGTCATCGAGGCCCGCGTGGTCCCCGGCCGCGGCACCACCGCCACCGTGATCGTGGAATCCGGCACCCTTAAGACCGGCATGCCCTTCATCTGCGGCCCGTATTCCGGAAAAGTCCGCTCGCTGGTCAACGACCGCGGCCAGACCGTCAAATCCGCCCACCCCGGCATGCCGGTGGAGGTCATCGGCTTCGAGGAACTGCCCAACGTCGGCGACCACCTCACCGAAATGAAAACCGAGCGCGAGGCCAAGACCCTCGCTGTCGAGCGCCAGGAAGCCCTGCGCCTCGAGCGGCTCAAGCCCCAGCACCGCAACCGCATGCAGGACCTCTACGCCATGGTCAACGATGGCGGCGGCAAGGCCCAGCTCAAGCTCATCCTCAAATGCGACGTGCAAGGTTCCGTGGAGGCCATCAGGAAAGCCGTGCTCGCCATCGAATCCGAAAAAGTCGAGTCCTCGTTCATCACCGCCGCTGCCGGCCCCATCACCGAGTCGGACGTCGCATACGCCGCATCCACCGATGCCATCATTCTCGGCTTCAACGTCAAGGTCGAGGCCAAGGCCGTGAAAACCGCCAAGGCCGCCGAAGTGGAAATCAAACTTTACTCGGTGGTTTACGAACTCATCGACCAGGTCCGCGAGGCCATGCTCGGCCTGCTTGAACCACTCACCCGCGAATCAGTGATCGGCCACGCCGAGGTGCGCCAGGTCTTCAAGCTCTCGCGTGGCCGCGCCGCCGGTTCATTTGTCACCGACGGCCGCATTCACCGCAAGGCCCATGCCCGCGTCATCCGCGGCGGCATCCCGGTCTTCGACGGCCGCATGTCCACACTCCGCCGCTTCCAGGAAGAGGTCGAGGAAGTCCGCACCAACTTCGAGTGCGGCATCCGCCTCGGTGAGTTCAACGAATACCAGGAAGGCGATATCATCGAGTGCTACAAACTCGAAAAAGTCCCGCAGACGCTTTAATCAAAGTGCCGCGTGATCAGTGAGCAGTGATCAGGAAGAATTCTGAACTCGTGCCCTTCCACTGATCACTGCTCACCGATCACTGATCACTTCTTCCACCATGTCCCGCCGTCTCGATCGAGTCAACGAACTGCTCCGCCGCGAAATCGGCAATGTCATTCAGAAGGATTATGAATGGCACGGCAAACTCGTGACGGTGAGCGAGGTGGAAATCACCCAGGATCTCAAGGAAGGCAAGGTCTGGACCAGCGTGCTCGGCGGAGATGCCGGGCCGGTGATCGACAAGCTCAACCGCGAACACGGTTCCATCCAAAGCAAGATCATGAAACGCGTGATCCTCAAGTCCACCCCCGTGCTGCGCTTCTGCTGCGACAACTCCGCCGCCCGCGGTGTGGGAATGGTCAATTTGTTAGAGGAAGTGGACAAGCTGCCCAAGGCCCCCGAAGTGGATCCGGAATAAGCGGAATCAACCCCGCGCATTTTGCCATTCGCCGCGCCCGTTTTGCCGTGGTCCCGGAAACCGGTTGCACGCGTGTGGCTCCAGCCCTAGAAATCCGCCGCAACCATGGCCGACAAACCGTTCTTCTATCAAGATCCCTTCCCGCTCGGGCCGGACACCACCGAATACGAATGCATCAGCACCGGGCATGTTTCCGTCTCGGAGTTCGAAGGCAAGCCCGTCCTCAAGATCGCGCCGGAAGGTCTCACCCTGCTCGCCGCCGAGGCGATCAAGGCGATCAACTTCACGCTGCGCCCGGCCCACCTCGCGCAGGTGGCCGCCATCCTCGATGATCCGGACGCCTCGGAAAACGACCGCATGGTCGCCCTGATGATGCTCAAGAACGCGGAGATCGCCGCCCACGGCATCCTCCCCTTCTGCCAGGACACCGGCACCGCCACCATCGTCGCCAAGAAAGGCCAGCAGGTCTGGACCGGCTGCGACGACGCGGAGTTCCTTTCCAAAGGCATCTATCAGACCTACATCCGCGAGAACCTGCGCTACTCGCAGACCGCGCCGCTCAACATGTATGACGAGGTCAACACGCGCACCAACCTGCCCGCGCAGATCGACCTCTACGCCACCGGGGGCGACGCTTATAAATTCCTCTTCGTCAGCAAGGGCGGAGGCTCGGCCAACAAGACCTTCCTCTATCAGGAAACCAAGGCGCTGCTCAATCCAAAGCGGCTCAAGGAGTTCTGCCTTGAGAAAATGAAATCGCTCGGCACCGCCGCCTGCCCGCCCTACCACCTCGCATTTGTCATCGGCGGCACCTCCGCTGAAAACTGCCTCAAGACCGTCAAGCTGGCGTCCACCAAATACCTCGACGCGCTGCCCACCGGGGGCAACGAGCACGGTCAGGCCTTCCGCGATCTCGAACTCGAAAAGGAACTGCTGCAAATGGCCCGCGAGGTTGGCATCGGCGCGCAGTTCGGCGGCAAATACTTCGCGCTCGACGTTCGCGTCATCAGGCTACCGCGCCACGGTGCCTCCTGCCCGGTGGGCATCGGCGTTTCCTGCTCGGCCGACCGCCAGGCGAAGGCCAAGATCACCAAGGACGGCATTTTCATCGAGAAACTCGAAAAGAACCCCGGCCGCTTCATCCCGGAGAAATACCGCGATTGGAAATTCAAGGGTGTGGAAATCAACCTCGACCTCGGCATGGAGGAAACGCTCAAGACGCTGGGCAAGTATCCGGTCACCACCGCGCTCTCTCTCACAGGAACAATCATCGTCGCGCGCGACATTGCCCACGCCAAGCTCAAGGAAATCCTCGAGACCGAGGGCGAGCTGCCGGAATACTTCAAAAAATATCCCGTTTACTACGCCGGTCCGGCCAAGACGCCCGCGGGCATGCCCTCCGGCTCCTTCGGCCCCACCACCGCCGGACGGATGGACAGTTATGTCGATTTGTTCCAGGAGCACGGCGGCTCGATGGTCATGCTCGCCAAAGGCAACCGAAGCAAGGCCGTCACCGACGCCTGCAAGAAACATGGTGGCTTCTACCTCGGCTCCGCCGGCGGTCCCGCCGCGCTGCTAGCCAAGGAAAACATCAAGAGCCAGGAAGTCGTCGCCTTCCCCGAACTCGGCATGGAAGCCGTCTGGAAAATCACCGTCGAGAATTTCCCCGCCTTCATCCTGGTGGACAACAAGGGCAACGACTTCTTCACCCAGCTCAACTCCTGCCCGGTCTGCACCTGAAGCGGACGCATCGAGGCATTTTGCCCGGATCATGTGCTTGATCCCCGGCATGGCATGCCGGATCTCCCATACCACCATGATCTCAAGCCACTCTTCGGGACGGTGGATATTTCCCTGAAAGGGCTGTGACTCCAGTGCGTATGGAGTCCATCCGCCTGTATCATGATGAAACATCCCGCCTATGGCCTGCTCGCCCTTTGCCTGGGCGCCACCGCCGCCGAACCGCCGGTCACCGCAGATTCCGCAGCGCCCGCCTCGCCGTGGGTGCTGTGGTTTGACTCGCCAGCCCCGCGCATGGACAAGCCGCGCGTGGCCATCGAGAAAACCGGCACCGACACCCATCTCGCACGCGAGGCGCGCCACTTCGATTTCCACCATGCCCTGCCGCTTGGCAACGGCCGCCTCGGCGCGATGGATTTCGGCGGCGTGGGCCTGTGGCGCGTGGCGCTCAACGAGTCCGGCGTCTGGTCCGGCGGCGAATATGAATGGAACCAGCATGACGCCCATGAGCACCTGCCGGAAATCCGCCGCCTGCTCTTTGCCGACCGCGTCGAGAAGGCGTTTCGACTCGTCGATAAAAACTTCGTCTGGGCCAGGGGCACCAAGCGTTTCGAGCCGACACAGTTCGGCTGCTATCAAACGCTCGGCGACCTGCTCATCGCGTTTCCCGAAAGCGAGACACACGCCACTGCTTACCGCCGCGAACTCGACCTGATGAGCGGCATCGCAAGCACCAGCTATGAGCGTGGCGGAGTGACACACGAGCGCCGCCTCGTGGTATCCAAACCGGCGGAAATCATCGCAATGGAAATCAAGGCCGCGTGGAACGGCGACTTCCACAGCAACATCAACCTGCAGATGAACTACTGGCCCGCCGGGCCCACCCACCTCGCCGAGTGCCACCTGCCGCTCATGCGCCTGATCCGCACCGCTGCGGCCCAAGGCGAAAAAACCGCCCGCGCCTACTACGACGCGCCCGGCTGGGTGATCCACCACACGCAGAACCCGTGGGGCTACAGCGCGCCGTCCAACGCCATGGCCGGCTCCGGCTCCACCTGCGGCGCATGGCTCTGCCACCACATCTGGACGCATTATGAATACACCCGCGATCTGGATTTCCTGCGCGAACACCTGCCCGCTCTAACAGGTTCAGCGGAGTTTTTCCTGCACACGCTCGTCAAGGACCCCAAAACCGGCCATCTCGTCACCGCGCCGTCCAACTCGCCGGAAAACGCTTACATCCTACCCCACCCCGCTACCGGAAAACCGCAGCGCACCAGCATCACCTACGGCGCCACCTATGACATGCAGTTGCTGCGCGCGCTCTTTGCCCAAACCGCGCAAGCCATCCGCCTCACCGGCGGCGACGAGGCATTCGCCAGGCGCCTTGAGGAAACCCGCGCGCGTCTCGCACCCAACCGCATCGGCCCCGACGGACGCCTGCTCGAATGGATCCGCGGATTTCGTGAGGCCGACCCCAAACACCGCCATGTGTCCCACCTGTGGGGGCTGCACCCCGGCAATGAAATCCACCGCGGCACGCCCGAACTCTTCGATGCAGCCAGCGCCACGCTCGAAGCCCGTGGCGACGCCTCCACCGGTTGGTCGATGGCATGGAAATCCAACTTCTGGGCCCGCCTCGGCGATGGTGCCCGCTCGCACAAACTCTACCGCATGCTCATCGGCCGCGGCGCACCGAATTTCTTCTGCCTCCACCCGCCATTCCAGATCGACGGCAACTTCGGCGGCACCGCAGCCGTCGCCGAGATGTTGCTGCAGTGCCAGAGCACCGATGCCGAAGGCCGCCGCGTGATCGACATCCTGCCCGCCCTGCCGCCCGCATGGCCACAGGGCAGCGCCAGCGGCCTGCGCACCCGCGGCGGCCATCAGGCCGACATCACCTGGGACCCCGGAAAACCCATCGCCGTCACTCTAACAGGTGGCATCCCGGAAACCCTAGTCGTCCGCCACGGCGGGCAAAGCCGTGTAGTGACACTCGAGCCCGGCCGCGCAACCCTCGTGAAACTGGCGATGAGCGCAGCCCAATGACGTGTTGACTGGTCCGCCAATGCGGATCGGCAGCAAAATCATGGAGCTCACCAGCGCCGGTGCGGCCGTCGTGTCATTTGGCCTCAGCCTTGAGCGGAATTGCCGGTGCGGACGAGGATGTCGGCTTTGCCGGGGGGGGATGGATTCGCTACCACCCCTAATGGCCCGCTGGAGCGGAAATCTCACAAAAACATGCTCTCGAGGTGAAGAGGCGCCCAATGATCCCGGAAGAAGATGATTCAATCCCCGATCTTGATCGCCTCCGGATCCCAATCGATTTTTGGCAGCTGCATATCGAGCTTCTTCATGGTATCGAGCATGATGCGGGCGACACACAGGTTGCGATACCATTTGCGGTCCGCCGGCACCACGAACCACGGCGCGAAATCGGTGGAGGTCTTGCTGATCACATCCTCATAAGCCGCCATGAAATCATTCCATCGCGCGCGATCGGCGAGATCATCCGGGTTGAATTTCCAGTGCTTCACCGGATTGCTCAGGCGGGATTCAAGGCGGCGTTTCTGCTCTTCCTTGGAGATGTGCAGGAAGATCTTGACGATGGTGGTCCCTTCCTCGGCGAGCATTCGCTCAAAATCGACGACATGCCGCTGGCGGCGTTTCCACACCTCGTCGGGAAACAGCTTTTTGACCCTCACTGCGATGATGTCCTCGTAGTGGCTGCGGTTGAAAATGACCAGCTGCCCGCGCTGCGGAACCTTGGAATGCACCCGCCACAGGAAATCATATGATAACTCCTCCTCGCTGGGTTTCTTGAACGAGCGGACATGGATGCCCTGCGGATCGATGTGGGAGAAGACATGCTTGATGCAGCCGTCCTTGCCGCCGGTGTCCATGGCCTGCATCACCACCAGGATGCGGTGCTTGTTCTGGGCGTAGAGTATTTTCTGCAGTTCCTGGAGCTGGTCCTGGAGTTTGCGGAACTGCGGCTCGAACTCGCTCTTGTCCTTCCCCTGGAACAGGCTCTTGTCGTTGCTGTCGATCTTCGAAAGATCCACCTTGCCACCGGGTTTCACCCGGTATTTTTCCAACGCTCCTGTGACTGGCATGAATGCCTTATCCCGGCTGAGTGAAGGGATGACAAGCCCCGACTGGTGACGAAGTCACACATTCGGGATTGAATCCGGTCTCGTCCCGCGCTGGACTCCGCCGATGCCGAAAGCCCGGAAACCCGCAATAACCGCTCCACCGGCGGAAGCCCTCACCACCGCCCTGCACATCGGTGCCAGCTCGGTTTCCATGATGGTGGCGGAGCGGATGCCCGACGGCACCCTCACTCCGGTCGATTTCCTCGAACAGCCGGCCCCCGTCGCGCGGGATATTTTCCGACTCGGAAGCGTGGGCCTTTCCACCGCCGAGCGGGTGGTTTCGATCATCAAGGGCTATCAGAAATCGCTCGCCGAGCTGGGACTCGATCCACACGGCATCACCCGCGCCGCCGCCACCAACATCCTCAGCGAGGCGCGCAACCATGAGACGGTGATGAACCGCATCCGCATCGCCTGCGGCCTGCGTGTGAGCACCATCGACGATGGTGAAATGACCCGCCTCATCTATCTGAAAACACGCCGCCGCCTGCGCCACCTGCCAGCCATGCGCAAGGACACCACGCTGGTGGTCCACGTCGGCCCGGGCAACACCCGCGCGCTGTTGTTTCAAAACGGCAGGATCACCCGTTACACCAGCTACCGCATGGGCACCCACCGCACCCGCGAGGCGGTGGAGGCCTCACACGCCGAGGGCCCGGCATTGCTGCGCGTCATCCGCGAGCACACCCTCGGAAACCTCGCCCAGATGCGATTTGACTACTCGGATGTCACCATCGACGGACTTGTCATCATCGGCTACGAGGTGCAATCCGTCGCGGCATCGCTCACCAGTCAGGGCGGCGTCTGCACGCTCAAGAACCTGCGGCAGTTCACCTCGGAAGCCTCCCGCTTGAGTGATGTGGAACTCGTGAAAAGGTTCCATCTCGACTATCAAACCGCCGAGGCCCTGCTGCCGGCGCTGGAGATCAACCTTGCCGTGGCCGAAACGCTCAAGCGCGATGAGGTCCACATCCCATCCAGTGACTACGAACAGGGCCTGCTCCATGATTTGCTCGTCTCGCGCGAGCTCACCGGCGCCTTCGCCGAGGACGTGCTGCGCTCCGCGCGCATCCTTGCCGTGCGCTATCAGTCGGATCCCGGCCACGGCGAACACGTCTGCAATCTCTGCATCCGCTTCTTCGATGAACTCGCCGACCTCCACCAACTCACGCCGCATGACGCGCTGTTGCTCAAGGTGGCGGCCATCCTCCACGAGGTGGGCACTTATGTCAGCCCGCGCGCCCATCACAAACACTCGGAATACATCATTCTGAATTCGGAGGTTTTCGGGCTCGACCGCATGGACGTCACCATCGTCGCGCTGGTCGCGCGCTACCACCGCCACTCGGTGCCGGTGCTCGACCACCCGGGCTACGCCGCGCTCGGCACCGACGACCGCATCCGCGTCGCGAAACTCGCCGCCCTGCTGCGCGTCGCCGACGCCCTCGAACGCACCCACGCGCAGCGGGTTTCCCAAATTGAAATCCGCCGCGATCACGGCAAACTCCACATCCGCCTGCCGGGTCTCGCCGATGCCGCGGTCGAGCGCCTCGCCATGGCCTCCAAGGCGGACCTCTTCGAGCAGGTCTTCGGCCTCAGCGTGGTGATCGATGAGGAACGCTGAAGAATTGGAGATCGTAGATAGTGGATTGTAGATCGAAGAGTTCCCACCAGCCACTATCAGCCATCTACCATCCATTATCCACTATCCACTATCTAAAATGCCCACTCCCTACCTCAACCGCGAGCTTTCATGGCTGGAGTTCAACCAACGCGTGCTCAATGAGGCCTTGCGCGACGATCTTCCGCTGTTAGAACGGATGAAGTTCCTCGCCATCACCGCCTCCAATCTCGACGAGTTTTTCCAAGTCCGCATCGGCGGGCTGCTGGCGATGAAACGCGGCGGCATGAAGAAACCGGACGCCTCGGGTCTCACGCCCACCCGCAATCTCGCCGTGTTGCGCGAGCGGATTCTCCGCATGACGAAGGATCAATACGCGCTCTTCAACGAGGCGCTGGTTCCGGCGCTGCGCAAGGCCGGCATCCGCTTGTTCGCCCCCGCGGATCTGACCAACGCGCAATCGACCCAGCTTGCCGCCACATTCGAGGACTTGGTGTTTCCGCTGCTCACGCCCTTGGCAGTCGATCCGGGAGAAGCTCCACCGGTGGTCCCTGCGCTGCATCTCATCGTTGCCTGCCGCCTTGTGGATTCGGAGAGCAAAGCCACGCGCCACGCGCTGATCCCAATCCCGGAAACCCTCGGCCGCAGGGTGCCCGTCGCCGACGATGAAAGCGGGCACGCATTTCTCCTCATCGAGGATCTGGTGGCCATCCACGCGGCACGCTTGTTTTCCGGGGAAAACGTCACCGCCACCACCACCTTCCGCGTCACCCGCAACGGCGACATCGCGGTGCGGGAAGAGGACACCAGCGACCTCGCTGATGAAATGGAGGATGTGCTTACCGCCCGGCGCTTCGCGGACACCGTGCGCCTGGAAATGCGCTCCGACGCCCCGCGCGACCTCGCCCAGATGATTCGCGAAGTCTCCTCCGCGGGAACTCAGGAAACCTATCGGTCGGATGGCCCGCCCGGGCTCGCCTCGTTCATGGAACTCGCTTTTCTGCCAGACTTCGACCACCTCCGTGACGCGGATTGGCCAGGCCAAACATCGCCCAGAATCAGCCCCGGCGCATCGATGTTTGAAACCATCGCGGAAGGTGACCTGCTGCTACACCATCCCTACGAGTCCTTCGAGCCGGTATTGCGCCTGCTGGAGGAAGCCGCCACCGATCCGGACGTAGTGGCCATCAAACAGGTTCTCTACCGCACCGCAAAAAAGTCCCGCATCATCGACGCGTTGATCCGAGCTGCGGAAAACGGCAAGCACGTCACCGCGCTCGTCGAGCTAAAGGCCCGCTTCGACGAGGCGCGCAACCTTGACCGCGCCGATGAACTCCAGCGCGCCGGAGCGCAAATCGTTTACGGCGTGAAGGGGCTCAAGACGCACGCCAAGATCTGCATGATCATCCGTCGCGAGTCCGGCCACCTGCGCCGCTACGTCCACCTCGGCACCGGCAACTACAACGAAACCACCTCCCGGCTCTACACCGACATTTCCTATCTCACCTGCAAGCCGGACTATGGCAATGACGCATCGCTCTTCTTCAACGCCGTTTCCGGAAGGTCCAAGCTGCTGCGTTTCCAGCGCTTGATTCCCGCGCCCACCGCGATGAAGCCGATGTTGCTGGACCTCATCACCGGCGAGGCGGAGCGCGCGAAACAAGGGCTTCCGGCGCGCATCACCGCCAAGGTGAACTCGCTTCAGGACCCGGACATCATCGATGCCCTTTACAAAGCCTCGCGCGCCGGCGTGGAGATCAAGCTCAACGTCCGCGGCATCTGCTGTCTCAAGCCCGGCGATCCGAAATACTCGAAAAACATCGAGGTCGTCTCCATCATCGACCGCTTTCTCGAGCACGCCCGCTTGTTCCATTTCCTCCAGGGCGGCGATTCAAAAGTCTATATCGCATCGGCCGACTGGATGACGCGCAACCTCGAAAAGCGCGTCGAGCTGATGATTCCCATCGAGGAACCCGCTCTCAAGCGGCGGCTCGTCCGGACACTCGACGCCTTTTTCCAAGACAACATCCAGGCATCGCTGTTGCTGCCGGACGGCACATCCCAACGCATCATCCGCGCCAAGGGCCGCAAGCCGTTCCGCGCCCAGGAACAATTTTACCAGCAGGCGAAAAAAGCCGCCAAGGCACGCGAGCACGAACGAGCGATGACCTTCGAGCCACACGTCCCGGCACAGTGAGCGTTCAGCCAAGCAACTCCGCCAGCGCGGATTCGAGAGTGGAAAAGCGGAAGCGGAAGCCATCCGCCTCGAGGGCTGCGGGCAGGGCGCGCTGACCGGCGAGCAGGGCTCCACCAAAGCCGCCGAGCGCGAGTTTCAACGCGAATCCGGGCACCGGCAGCAGCGCCGGGCGGTGGACTGCGGCGGCGAACTTGCGGGTGAAGTCGCGGTTGCGCTCGGGATGCGGCGCGCTGCAGTTGGCCGCTCCTGTTAGAGTGTCCGAGACCACGGCATGGATTAGCGCCGCGCGCAGGTCATCGAGATGAATCCACGGCATCCATTGGCGGCCGTTGCCGAGCCTGCCGCCGAGGCCGTATTTGAAAACGAGCAGGAGTTTCCCGAACGCCGCCCCGCCGCGCCCCAGCACCACGCCGGTGCGCGGGCGCACCACCCGCAGCCCGGACGCTTCGGCCTCAATGGCGGCATCCTCCCATTCGCGGCAGAGCCCTGCGAGGTAGCCATCGCCGGCAGCGGCGGATTCTGTTAGAATCTCGTCACCACGGTCGCCATAGATGCCGACGGCGGAGCCGTTGACGAGCACCTTGGGCCGGGCATCAGCGGGCAGGCCGCGGATGTGTTCGACCAGACGCCTGGTGAGCCCCACGCGGCTTTCATGGAAGCGGCGCTGGTTTTCCGCGGTCCAGCGGCGGTCGATGCGCTCGCCCGCGAGATTGATCACCGCGTGGTGGCCGGTGAGGTCGAGGGCGGCGGGACTTTGCCAGCGGTCGATGCCGGGCACATTGCCGGCGCCCGCACGGCTGATGCCGGTGCAGGCGAAGCCGCGCTTCACCAGCAATGTGGGCAGACCTCGGCCGATAAAGCCTGTGACACCAAGGATGGCGACGCGTGGTGGCTGCTGCATGGACTCAAGATGGAGCGGAATCGTGCCGGGTAAACCGGATTCTCAGCGGATGCTCCCCGGCTTTCGGTCTTTACTTTGGCATCCCGAAGTTTTTTGATCACGCCGATGTTGAAATCCGGTGCATCGCTCATCCCGCCGTTGTTGTTTCTAACGATTGGATACCTGACGGCCCAGATGCCATCGGACCCGGGCGTGCTGCCCGCTGTGGACACGATCACGCCGGTCCCGGCACCGGACATCGGCATGGGATCGCCCGGAACCCTTGAGCCGGTGATGCCCACGGAGCTCAAGATCAACAACCAGGGCGGCAGGATCGAGGGCGACATCGAGACCGGCCTGCGCCTCGGAGGCCCCGTCAAGATCGAGGGCGACAACGGCATGGAGATTTTCTCCGACAGCGCGGTTCTCGATCTGAAGGCGAAAACCGTCACTCTCAGCGGCAACGTGACCGTCTATCAGGGAAACCTCATGCAGCGCGGCGAGCGCGCGGTCTATCATTATGAGAGAAAGTTTCTCGATAGCAGCGGGCTGCGCGCATCACTGGATCCGATTTTGATGGAATCCGGCAAATTCACCGCCGAACAACGGGGCGACCGGCAGGTCTTCGTGGGGCATGACGCCGGCATCACCACCCATGATGTGGAGAATCCCAATTACTGGGTCCGCGCCAGCAAGACCACGATCTATCCGGGGGATAAAATCGTCTTCAACAACCTGCGGCTTTACGCGGGAGAAACGCCGGTCTTCTGGCTGCCCTATTTCGCGCAGCCGCTGGATGCGGAGCTGGGTTATCATTTCGTTCCCGGCGCCCGCTCGAACTGGGGCCCCTTCCTGCTCAACACCTACGGCATCATGCTCGGCGGCGAGACCGATCCGGAGACCGGCGAAAACATGGATGCATGGCTGCTTTCCCGTTGGCACCTCGACATCCGCACCCGCCGCGGCATCGGCACCGGCGTGGACCTCGTGGACACCCGCCTGGACAACAACGATGAAATCGGCGGGCTGTCATTGTATTATCTCAACGACCTGGAACCCGGAGAATCCCGCTCCGGCGTGCCCCGCGGATTCGTCAACGAAGACCGCTGGAAAGCGGAGCTGAAACACCGCTACAAACCGGAGTTTTCCGATGATGCCGATTGGTGGTTCGACACGAACCTCACCTGGCTGAGCGACCGCCACTATCTTGAGGATTTGGAAATCGAGCGCTACCGCACCGATCCTGCGCCGGACAACACGCTGGGCTTCTACCGGCGTGATGATGCCTCGCTGCTCTCGCTCTACGCGCGCTATCAGGTCAATGATTTCTACCGTGCGGACAGCCGCCTGCCGGAACTCACCTATGACCGGGCGCGCGCGCCGTTTTTCGGACTGCCGGTGCTGCACGAAGGCACCACCTCGGTAGGTTACATTGGCGAGAAAGCCGCCGACGTCACCCGCAACGCGATCGTCAATCCGTTGATGAACATGGACTTCAACAGCCCGGGCGCGGCGCGCCTGCTCCAGCAACTCGGCGGCTACGAGCGAAGCCTCGCCGAAAGCATGCTCGCGCTGCCACTGGGTGACCCGCGGCGCGACTCGATCCGCACCCAGTTGTTGGATTCCAACTACGGCCGCTTCCACACCTATCAGGAATGGTCGCTGCCGATGCTGCTCGGCGGTTTCCTGAGCGTCACTCCGGAGGCCGGTGCCGGCTACACCCGCTACGGCGCGGTGGACGGCCCGGAAAACGGCTCGGAAAACGGCTCGGACAGCGCCCATTTCCATGTCGGCTTGGAAAGCTCGCTCAAGTTCTCGCGCGATTATGGAGCCTATCGGAACCACGACTGGGGCTTGGACGGCCTGCTGCACGTGATCCAGCCCTACACCACCTGGTCGGTGGTTTCCACCGATGACTTCTCGCCCGGCGATCCCGGTGTGGACCGTCTCACCCCGACCACCCGCCCGCGGCCGATCGATCCGCTGCGTTTCACCGCGATCGACCAGATGCAAAGCTGGAACGTGCTGCGTCTCGGCGCTCGCAACCGCCTGCTCACCAAGCGCGATGGCCAGAGTTTCGAATGGCTCTATCTGGACAGTTATGTGGATTCGTTCCTTGAGGATCCCGAGGGCGACAGGGACTTTTCCAATCTGTATAACGATTTGCGCTGGCAGCCGCTGCCATGGCTCGGTTTGAATCTCGAAACCCAGTTTCCAATCGCCAGCGGTGGCTCGGGCTTCAGCGAATACGCAAGCCGCTTCAATTTCCAGCCATCGGACCGCTTCGAATTCTCGCTCGGATACCGCTGGCTCGACGGCCACCCGGTGCTGGTGGACTCCAGCCGCCTCGATCTGCAAACCTACGTCCGCCTCTCGGAAAACTGGGGGGTCGGCACACGACACTCGCTCGAACTCGACGACAGCACGCTGGAAATCCAGCAATACACCTTGCACCGCGACCTCGGCAACTGGGTGGCCGGCGTGGGCATCAGCAGTCGCGACAACCGCCTCGAAAAGGAATACGGCATCGTCTTCAGCCTGACTCTCAAGGATTTCCCATCGGTCTCCTTGCCATTCACGATTGATGCGCCATAGTGCCGCGCAATGATGAATTCACTCGGTTCCGACCAACTGCTCTCCGCCCTGCGCTGGCGCTACGCCACCAAACAATTCGATGCCTCACGCAAGATTCCCGATGATGTCTGGGACGCACTCGAAGAAACGTTAGTGCTCACTCCCTCATCGTTCGGTCTCCAACCATGGAAATTCATCGTCGTGCGGGATACCGCCGTCCGCGCCAGGCTCCAGCCGGAATCATGGAACCAGCCGCAAGTCACCGAGGCCTCGCATTTCGTCGTGCTCACCGCCCGCACCGATCTCGACAAGCATGACATCGACACCTGGATCGCCCGCATGGCCGAGGTCCAGGGCAAGGCCCCCGAGGACTTGTCGCCGCTCAAGGGCATGATCGCCGGCTTCGCCGAAACCATGAGCTGCGAGGCACGCCACGCATGGAACACCCGCCAGGTTTACGTGGCGCTCGGCCAGTTGATGGCCGCCGCCGCCGTGCTCGGGATCGACACCTGCCCGATGGAAGGCATCAGTGCCGCCGCATATGACCGCATTCTCGGTCTTGAAAACTCCGGCCATGCCACCGCCGTAGCCTGCGCGCTCGGCTACCGCTCCGCGGAAGACAAATACGCCGCAGTGCCCAAGGCGCGATTCCCCAGGGAACGGGTGATCCAACACCTCGGCGGAGCTTAACGCCCGCCATTCTTCCGCGGCGGCTCGATGCCTAGGATTTTCCAAACATCATCCATCAGGCGCATGACGATCTCGCCGGAGACCTTGCTTTCCTTACGCTTGCCCTTGATGCCGATGTGGATGGCCGGCACCTTGCCCTGCGGAGTGGCAGCCTCCCCTTCGCGCACAAACAAACGGCTGGCGATTTCCGATGCTCCTTCTTCATCGCTGGGCAGTCCCCATTTGGAGCGAAGCCCGACGTCCTTGCTCACCTGCTCCAGAAGTTCCCTGTCGCCAAGGCCGGCCTTGAGCTTGGCGATGATTTTATCGCGCTGTTCGACAGGCAGCTCCGGATTGATCGGCAAGGGCACCCACATCGGGGAAGGCCGGCTCTGTTTGTAGTATTTCAAGGCAAATAAGCCTCCCGCGCCCATCAGCAGCATTGCCACCACTCCCGCCACGATCCATCGTTGCATGATGGCGATTCCTACTGCATGCACTGCCCGGCTCCAAGCCGGAAATTTCATGGAATACCCCAGCACCACCGCCACTGTCGAGACCCTGTCCAACGGCCTCACCCTGATCCTCGATCCGGATCCCACCGCGCCGGTGGTTTCCGCCCAGTTCTGGGTGGAAACCGGCTCGATGCACGAGGACCGCCACCTCGGCTCCGGCATCTCGCATTTCCTCGAGCACATGGTCTTCAAGGGCACCCGCGATTACGATGCCGATGAGCTCGCCGATACCGTGCAGGCCGCCGGCGGACATTGGAACGCCTACACCAGCTTCGACCGCACCGTGTATTTCATCGACGGGCCGTCCGACTCGCTGCCGGTCTTTCTCAAATGCCTCAGCGGCCTGGTGTTCTTCCCGGTCATCCCGGAGAGTGAATTCGAGAAGGAAAAGGACGTCATCCGCCGCGAGATCGACATGGGCCTCGATGATCCGGACAACGCCGCCACCCGCCTGCTCTTCGCCACCACCTTCCAACTCGACCCGCGCCGCCATCCGGTCATCGGCCACCGCCACCGTTTCGATGCCGTCCAATACGATGATCTAACAAACTACCATCGCGAGCGCTACACCACCGACCGCTGCTTCGCCGTGATCTCCGGCGACTTCGATCCGGACGAGGCGAGGAACCTCGTCGGTTCTCTAACAGCCGAGTGCCGGCAAGGCTGCGGCCGCGAACCGCTGGTGGCCATTGATCCGCCACAACTCGGCCCGCGCAGTGCCCGCGAAACCTTCGCGGTGCCCGCCAGCCGGATTTCCCTGGCATGGAAATCCCCCGCCCTCGATCACCCGGATGCGCCCGCCTTCGATGTGCTGGCCGCCATGCTCGGCCGCGGCCGTGCCTCGCGCCTCCACCGCACGCTGCGGGAGGAACGCGGCCTCGCGCTGGAAATTTCCGCCTTCTCATGGACTGGCCCCGGCCGCGAGGGCCTCTTCGCCGTCAGCGCGGATGCCACGCCGGACAAACGCGACGCACTCATCGAGGCGATTCACATCGAACTCGCCACCCTGCACAGCGACTCGCTGGAAGACGATCTCGCCAAGGCGAAACGCCAAATCGCCGCCAGCCAGTTCCGCAGCCTGACAACCGCCTCCGGCCGCGCGTCGGACCTCGCATCGAACTGGCACGAAGCGCGCGATCTGGATTTCACCCGCCGCCACGTCGCCGCCATTCAAGCCGTCACCGTGGAAGACATCCGCCGCGCCGCAGCGCGTCTAACAGACGAACGGCTTTCACTCACGATCCTCGATCCGCTCGATGCGCCCGCGCCTGTTAGATCGGGAAAAATCCACCGGCTGCGCGAGGAAATCCAGACCCACACCCTGCCGAATGGCCTGCTAATCGCGCTCATCCCGGATCACCGCGTGCCGCTCGTCCACTTGCAGGCCGCCATCCGCGCCGGTTTGCCATCCGAGACGCCGGAAACCAACGGCCTCAATCAACTGCTTGCCTCCACCCTGCCGAAAGGCACCGCCACCCGCAGCGCGCAGGAAATCGCCATCACTCTCGAATCGCTCGGTGCTTCCGTTTCCGCAGGCACCGGCAACAACGCCCTGCTCGTGCAAGCTGGTGGCCTCGCGCCCGACATCGCCACCATCGCCGCGGTCTTCTCGGAAATCCTCGTGTCCCCCAGCCTGCCGCCGGATGCCATCGTCCGCGAAAAAGCCAGCCAACTCGCCGCGCTGGAAGAGGCCATGCAGGATCCGCTGCACGCCGGTTTCCGCGCGCTGCGCCATGCCGCTTTCGGCGGCACCGGCTATGGGCTCGATTCGCTCGGCACGCCCGCCAGCCTCGCCGCCCTTGATCGCGCCGCCCTCGCCGCGCATCACGCCCGCCATTTCAACGCGGCCAACATCACCCTCGCCATCGCCGGAGATTTCGAGCCCGCCCGAGTGATCGACCTCCTTTCCAAAAATCTATCAGAACTCCCCGCCGGCAATCCCTGGCCGGTGCCAGCGGGAAATCCCGGTGGTGGCACGCCCACCGTGCGCCTGCCGAAAAAACAAGCCATCCTCGCCATCGGTTTCCCCGGCACCACCGTCAGCCACCCGGAGCGCCACGCGCTGGCCATGATCCAGGAATACGCCGCCGACATGGCCGGCCCCTTGTTCGCCCGCATCCGTGAGGACCTCGGCCTCGCCTATCAAGTCGGCGCAACCCAGTTCCTCGGCTACGATGCCGGCCTCTTCACCTTCTACCTCGCCACCGCGCCGGAACAACTGGAACTCGCCCGCCACGAAATGATGACCGAAATCGGAAAGATCGCCGATCACGGCATCCCGGAAGAAGCCTTCGACCGCGTCCGCTCCACCGTGCTCAGCGGCCTCGCCATCCAGCAGCAATCACCGGCCAACACCGCGCGCCACGTCGCCCTCGACCTGCTCTTCGGCCACCCCGCCGACCAGCACCGCCGCATGGCCGCAATCTATCAGTCACTCACTCCGCGGCAAGTCTGCGAAACCGCAGCCCGCATCTTCTCCGCAACACCTGTCACAGCCACTGTCCTGCCGGAAATACAGGGCGATCTGCCCCAAAAATAAATAAAGAACAATTTTTCTTGTATTTAACACCCGTGCGCGCCAGGTTGTGCTCACCATGAGTCACACCGCAACTGTATTCACCCCCGCCGGCACTCCGATATCGGACCGCACCGTCGGCGAAATCGTCGCCGCAAACCCCTCGCAAGCCCGCGTTTTCCAAGCTTTCGGAATCGATTTCTGCTGCCAAGGCGGCCGCACATTGCGCGAGGCCTGCACTTTGAAAGGAATCGGCCTTGATTCGGTGATCGAACAACTCGAAGCCGCCAATGCCGCTCCGACCGATCCGGAAAACAACCCTGCCCTGCTGCCGCCGGTCGAGTTGATCCAACACATTCTGGACAAGCACCACGCTTACCTGCGAGCCGAGCTTCCGCGGATTCACGCGATGTCCGAACGCGTCGCCAAGGTCCACGGCGGCCACACTCCCTCGCTGATCGAACTGTTCGAAGTATTCTGCGCGATGGCAGAGGAACTCGATGGCCACATGATGAAAGAGGAGCAAATCCTGTTTCCGGCGATCCAAACGCTCTGCGCCGGTGAAGGCAGAGTGATGCCGCTCGACGGTCCCGTGGCCTGCATGCTGCAGGAACACGATGACGCCGGTCAGGCGCTGGCGCGCATGCGCGAGCTGACCCATGGTTTCTCTCCCCCAGCTGAGGCCTGCAACACCTACAGAGCGTTGTTTGCGGGTCTCGCCGAACTGGAGGAGGACCTCCACCGCCACATCCATCTGGAAAATGCGGTGCTTTTCCCGCAAGCCTTGGCCTTGGCCAAAGCGGGCTGATCCCTCCACACCAAATTTCAGGCGGGTGGCTTTCCAGAGTCACCCGCTTTTTTGTTTGTAGCCATGAAATTCCTTATTGGGATGCGACAGCCCGGGCGGGATTCGCTTGGCGCGGGGCGGCAAATGCCGGAGCGTCCGCGGCGTGTTGAAACCGCGATTCGTGACCAGTCCTTTGGAGAGCCGGGAGGCGTTCCGGGATGCCTTGGCGACATGGTTTGCGAAGCATGGAAAAGACTACCCGTGGCGGCGGACGCACGATGCTTATGAGGTGCTCGTTTCGGAAGTGATGCTCCAGCAAACGCAGATCGCGACGGTGCTGGGCAAAGGCTATTACACTCGATTCCTCGATACGTTTCCGGATGTGGAAACACTGGCCGCAGCCGAGGACGCGGCCTTGCTCAAGGCTTGGGAAGGGCTGGGCTATTACCGGCGGGCAAGGATGCTGCGCGAGACGGCGCGGGCGGTGATCGCGGGGCATGGTGGCAGTTTTCCAAACGAAACATCAGACTTGATGGCGCTGCCGGGAATCGGCCGTTACACCGCCGGGGCGCTGCGTGCTTTCGCCTTCGGGCTGCCATCGGTGCTGGTGGATGGCAATGTGAGCCGGGTGCTCGCCCGGCTGATGGATTTTTCCCAAGCGGTGGATGAAAGCGCCGGGCTCAGGCAAATCTGGTCTTGGGCGGAGGAACTCGCGGATGCCGAGCGCCCGCGGATTCATCACGCGGCCTTGATGGAACTCGGGCAAACGATTTGCAAACCAAGCTCGCCCGACTGCATGGCATGTCCCGTGGCGCGGCATTGCCTGACGAAGGA